>JACQSW010000147.1 GCA_016211095.1 Candidatus Woesearchaeota archaeon
ATTGCAACATCCTTTAAGGTTAATGAATTTCCTTCAATCGCGTTTGACTCATAAGTAAAATTTATAGTAAACCTGTCTAGAATGTTTTTTATCTGGTTGTTTGTCAGGGTTTTTAGCAAGGATTTGTATTCAAGTCTTATTGATTCTAATTTCTTTATTTTTTCTTCTGTTAATATAGAATCGGGCTTATATTTTTTTAAAGCGCAGATTTGGTAGTTTTCAATCTCTTTTTTAAAGAAGTAACCCTTAACTTCTTTGCTTTCCTTGTCTTCTTTTTGTTTGATTAGTTTAGAAATCTTTTTTATTTTTCCATCTGGTAACCTAAATGAATACTCAGCGTACAAATAGCTCTTGTTTTTAATCTTCTTAGTTTTAATACTGACCATAACCAATTGTTACCCCTACATATATTTAAAACTTTTGTTTTTGTAGGGGTATAAATGCTATGCAATATTTGAGGATAACAAATACACTCTCAATTCTTCAAAGAAAATCTTTTTTGCTTCTAACAGTTTATAGTTGTAACCTTCTTTTTTTACCAGTTTTTCAACGTTTCCAGTTAAGGAGCTTGCCACAATGAGGATTTTTCCTTCCTTCGCTAAATGTTTTTTGGCTTGTTTCAAAAATCTTAATGAAATTTCGGAGCCTTTTTTTCCGCCAGTTGTTATCCGTTTTGATTCTTTGTCTTCTTCTTCATCTTCTGGGAGGTATGGGGGGTTAAAGATTATTAAGTCAAATTTTCCTTTAACGTTTGAGAATAGGTCGGAGAGTTTAGCGTTAACGCCTTCTTTTTTTGCGTGCTCAACTGCTTCTGCGTTGATGTCTACTGCCAGAACGTCTTTTGTTTTTTTTAGAGCAGCTAAAGCCAGTATGCCTGAGCCTGTTCCTACGTCTAAAACTTTGCCTTTAGCATACCTTTCCACGTGTTTTTTTAGAAGGAAGGAATCTTCTGCGGGTTCGTAAATCATTTTTTGTCTAAAATATCCAAGTATTCTTTGACGCGCTCAATTATTGTTGGTAGGTAGAACTTTTCAATTTTTTCCCTGAAAATTGTGGAAATTTTTTCTTTTTCTGTTATTCTGTAGCCGTTGCCATTTTTTTCGATGAGGAACAAATCTTTTATTCTTTTTAGCTGCCGCCTAACATTGGAATGGGCAACTCCAACTAATGGGAGTTGGGCTTTCTTCCTGAGCTCAATAACTTTTCCTGTTATTTCTTCGGAAGTTAATCCCTCATTTTCTAAAACTGTTTGCAAGACATCCACTACGACGTCGCGGGAATCTCCCGGCTGCAGCAACCCGATGGACAAACAAATTTTTCTGATGAGGTCTCTCCGAGCCATCTCGTAAGGCTTCTCGTACCGCCTCAGCGTTAGCTCAGCTAGAGGTGTGTCTTTAGATATTGTCTTCTTCATATCAAAGAAGAGTGTTTCTTTTGTTTAAAAAAATTTTGGAAATCCATCTTAAGCATAGTTAGATATTTATATTAGGAAAAACTGCTTAGTGAGCGTAATGATTTGCCTAATCGCTCTTTTTGTTTTTGCAATTTTAGGAATATTTTCTGTTAGTTACAGAAAGCTTGCTTGGGAAGCATTTGATTGTGTTTTTAGGAGGCTAACGTTTAGGAAGTGCGAATCTAGGCTTGATGAGAGGCTGAAAAGCAAAATTACTGGAAAGCTGATGGGGCAATCGCCTAGGCTTGCTGGGGTGGTTTACAAGAGGTTCGAAATAATTTCTTGGGTGTTCACAATACTAATGATAGCAAGCTTATACTATTCGGCTGCGGGGATTTATAACTATGCTGCGTACGGCAACTGCAATGGGCCGAACAGCGATGAGTTCTGCATCTTCAACCCGTTAGGAACTTATAATTCCAATATGTCAGCAGGGGCTAAGGCTGGTGAGGATTTGGATTTGTCGAAAAAATTAACAGTGCCTTCTGTTGATGATGACCCCAGTTTCGGGGACAAAAACGCTAAAGTCCAAATTATTGAGTTTGGCTGCTTCAAATGCCCTTACACAAAAAGGGCTGCCCCGTTCGTCAAAAAAATCATGGAAGAATACGGTGAAGAAGTTTATTTTGTTTATAGGGATTTCCCAATTTCAGACCGCCACCTTGGAAGTGAGGAGGCTTCGGAGGCTGCCCAATGCGCGTATGAGCAGGGCAAATATTGGGATTATTATTTCAAGCTTTTCGAAAGCCAGGAACAATCAGGCAAAGAGTTCTACATAAAGCTGGCAGGGGAAAACAATTTAAATTTAAGCCAATTTGAAAATTGCCTGGAAATAAAGAAATACAAAGAAGAAGTTGCTAAGGACTTGCAAGACGGATTAAGCGCAGGAATTTATGGCACGCCAACCTTCTTCATCAACAACCAAACAGTCATCGGCCCAAAAGCTTATGAAGAGCTAAAAAAAGTTATTGAGGCAGAATTAAGATGAGCATAGAAAAATTCAGAAAAGATTTTCCAATCCTTGAAAGAAAAATCAACGGTAAGCCAATAACCTATTTTGACAATGCCTGCGTGACGCTAAAGCCGAAACAAGTAGTGGAAGCAATGAACGCCTACTACTATGAACACACTTCTTGCGGGGGAAGAAGCCACCACACACTGGCAAAAGAGGTTGAAGAAAAGGTAGACGACAGCAGGGTGGCTGTTAAAAATTTTTTTAATGCAAAAAAAGAAACAGAAATAGTTTTTACGAGGAACACAACAGAATCAATAAACCTTGTAGCAAACTCCCTAAATCTCAAAAGTGGCGACGCTGTTTTGGCGACAGACAAGGAGCACAACTCAAACCTCGTGCCTTGGATAGTGCTGAAAGAGAGGAGGGGTGTTGATCACAAGATTTTTAGGTTCAACGATTTGGAGGACCTAAAAAAGAAGCTTGACAAAAACGTTAAGCTCGTAACTGTTATTCATTCATCCAATGTTGATGGAACAACGCTTAACTTAAAAGAAGTTATCAGAATAGCCCACGATGCTGGGGCATTAGTCTTGGTTGATGGGGCGCAGTCCGCACCGCATAAAGAGATAGACCTAAAAAAGCTGGACGCTGATTTCTTTGCCTGCTCCATCCACAAAATGGCTGGGCCGAGCGGCATGGGCATCCTTTACGGCAAACAGGGATTGTTAGACAAGCTAAACCCTTTTATGGTTGGGGGAAACACAGTTGTAGAAACCCATTATGGCTCAGTAGAGTTTCAGAAAACACCACAAAGATTCGAGGCTGGCTTGCAAAACTTTGCCGGCATCATCGGCACAAAAGCCGCGCTGGAATACCTAAAAAAAGTGGGGTTGGAAGAGATTGAAAAGCATGAGCATAAGCTGAACCAAAGGATAACAGAAGGGTTGCTGAGTGATGTGCAGCTCATAGGCCCAGAAGACGCAAAGCTAAGATCAGGGATATTCAGCTTCAACATCAGGGGCATGAGCTCTCATGAGATTGCGCAAATAGTTGACAGCTCATCTAACATCATGATTAGGTCTGGGGCGCATTGCGTCCATTCCTGGTTCAACGCTAACAACCTTAAGGGCAGCGCCAGGGCATCACTCTACTTCTACAACACCTTGGAAGAGTGCGATTTGTTTGTTGAAGAAATGATTCCTGTTAGAATTTATTGCAGTGAAGAAAACATTGACAAGATAATAGAACTCACTTTACAGCATTATAAC
>JACQSW010000145.1 GCA_016211095.1 Candidatus Woesearchaeota archaeon
ATAGTATACATACTAATTTATATTGCGATAAAAACGGGGTTTATGCTTTATCCATCGATAAAAAAGAGTGCATTATTAAATTTTTGAGCTTAGTTCAATCTCGACATCCAAGGAAAAGGAAAATAATAAAAACCTATTTACATAATGTATTACAAAAGGGCCTATGATGTAGTGGATAGCATGCACGGCTTCGGTCACTTTTGAAAGAAACCGTGACACGAGGGTTCAAATCCCTCTAGGCCCACTTTTTAAAACTCTGTAGGCAAAACTTCATTGCACACGCAAGGGGGTAAGTTCACTTAATCGCAATTCACCACAGCATCAAGAATATTGTGTCTCCTTGTGGCCTAAAATTATATGAAAAATTGGAATTTGCCTGCACCGCAAACAAAGAATAACTAAAAAAAATTGGAGTAAGAAAACGTTGGCAAAAACAAACTTAGAATCGACGCGTAGCATCCTTCTACATTTTAATGTTAAAATAATTTTTTTGTTCCCAACTGAATTTGCCTCTTAATTTTTTCCAAAACGTTTGGATTGGATGAATATATTTTGCAGTTCGTTATTCCATAACCAAAATTTTGCCCTTCATAATTTGTTATTTCCGCTGTGCAGTTCTCCGCGTATCTTAAGCTGTAATCTCCTTTTAGCGTTTCGACTGTTAAGGTGGATTTTTTAGCAAACCATAAAGTCCAACCGCCAATAATTGTTTTGGCTTCCAATGAACAATTTTTTGATTTAGCTAAGGTATCATAACCGGTTATTGTGCCAACTTTTATCATTAATTTATCTCCATTTTTCCCTTTTAGGAATGTCCCGAACCCGTGAGCATTAATTTCTTCAAAACTGAAATCGTTAAATCCTTGGTCGTAGCTGGTTTGTATCATTGCGGAGAGGAAGATGCCTAGGTACCATTTTTCTGCTTTTGAAAGGCTTTGACGTTGAATATGCAGGTTAAATTCATTTATTATTTGGGGATTTATCGTGTACTCTTTTAGAAAGTTTTTGCTTTCAACAGAGTAGTCTTTTAATTGGTTATAATCCCAAAAATCTTTTTTAGTCTCATTAAAATAGGCGAGCAATTCTTCAAGGCAGCCTTCTTTAAAAGACGCATTAGTTAGGTTTTGTTGGGAATTTGCGTCACGAAGAAATATTTGGGATTTATCGTTAGCGGAGAGTTGCGGTTCAGCCGTTGTTAGCATAGTAGTTGCTAAAGTAGAAACTAAAATTTTTTTTAAAAGCCCATCCATCTCAGACCCCGCATAAAATTTTTCCAAAAAAAACTTTATTTTTTTTTAGGATTATTAATCAAAGACCATTCTTGCGTCTACCACACAGCCATCTTTCGAGTTTAAAACGAATGGGTTGATGTCTAATTCTTCAAGGTTCAAATTCCTTAACGGTATTTTTGATGCCTTGACTAAAACTTCTTTCAAAATTTTTATGTTTAAGGGTTTTTGGCCTCTGGCTCCGAGGATTATTTGTTTTGATTTTAGTTCATTAATCATTGCGCCGGCGTCTTCATCAGTTATCGGGCAAACCCTGAAGCTGACATCTTTTAGTATTTCGGTGTATATCCCTCCGAGCCCAAACATTATCACGTGGCCGAATGATGGGTCTTTTTTTAGCCCAATTATTAGTTGTGTTCCTTCCACAAATTTTTGTGCAAGAATACCTTTCAAGGTTAATTTCCGCTTCTTAACCACCCTTATTAGCTCTTCGTAGCTTTTTTCTAGCTCTTCTTCTTTTTCGACGATTTTGACCCCGCCGATGTCTGATTTGTGTATTGCTTGCGGGGAGACGATTTTGAGGACAACTGGAAACTTAACCTTCTTTGAGAAATCCACTATTTTTTTGTAGTCTTTGGTTACGAGATGGCTGGCTACGGGCACATATTTTTTAAGAAAATCTTCAGACAAGTCTTCTGTGTATACCCCTTTCTTCATCTAACTTGTTATTTAGGTTTTGAGTTTTTTTAAACCTTTTGTATACGTTTTTGTTGAACCGCTACAACAGCCTATTCCCAATTTAATGATTGGTCAATCTCTTTTGCTGCTTCTTCGATGTGCGAGAAGGATTCGTTAACATCTTTTTTGATGAGCTCAACTAGCTCTTTCAGCGTTTTTGTCCTAAGAATGTACTTGTTATGGGTAGAAACAACGAAGCCTGCGGAGATGAGCTTGTTAAGGTGGTGCACGATTGTGCCCCTGCTCAAATTTAGTTTGAAAGCTAACTCGTCGCTAGAGATAGGATTATCTTTTTTTGTGCATTTCAGCAGTTCAACAAAAATCCTGAAGCAGGATTTTTCTTTGTCCCGAAGATTGAAAAGGCCTAATGATTGAGAAAGCCATTGAATATCCGCATTAAGGTCCCTATTTTGCGGCTTCTTTATTTTTAGTAGGGTGATTTTTTTAAAAGTTGTATACATTTGAAAAAAATATTTTTATGATTTTTCTGCGCCCTTGCCTGTGTGCCTTAGGCCCCTGCTTTTTTTTGCTGCGCTTGTTTTTCCCCTAAAGACCCTGTTTCTGTGTTTGGTGGTGCAAATCCAGTTTATGTGGGCATCGCTTTTTATTTCTGGCCTGTGTGGGTCGACCATGATGACTTCGTACCAATGATAGAGTCCATCTTTTGCTAGCCAGTAACTGTTTAAGACTTCCAGGTTTGAGTGGTATCTTTGTGCTCTTCCCTCGGCGACCCATTGGTAATTCATGCTTAAGATTTTCCTTCTTCGCATCTGTCGGGTTTTTCTTCCGCCCTTGATTAGTTCCCTTTTTCTGCCACCCCTCTTAACCCTAACCCTTACTATGAGGAAACCTTGCTTGGCTTTGTAGCCTAAAGCTCTTGCCCTGTCCAGCCTAGTGGGCCTTTCTAGCGCGAGTATTGTTGGTTCGCGCCTCATTTTTATTAGCCTTTGCTGCCATAAACCGCCAAGATTCTCTTGAGGATTTGTGTACAGTGCCCGTATGTGTTGGTACATTCCCATTTTTTTATAAGAGATAATTAGAAGAAATAGAGCAAGGAGGGTATTTTTAAAGTTTTCGGCTTGAGAATGGGGTTGTTAAAAAAGAAAAAAAGATATTGATTTGTTGGTTTGGCTTTATTGTTTTTTTGCTAAGTCCTTAACCATAACGTAATCTATCATGGTTATTAATCCGTCACCGTTCATATCTCCGTTGGCCATAAATTCACAACTTGTAGGTTTTAGACTTACTGCATCTCTCATACAGGTTACGTCTGCCATTGTTATTCTGTGGTCGTGGTTAACGTCGCCAAGCTTAAATTGTTCTGCTGCTGCTACTATTGTTGAAAGCATAGCAAGAACAAATAGGCTTAATACTAAGATTTTGTTTGCGTTTTTCATCGTTTTATTTCACCTCCATCAGAGTTATATTGGTATTTTGCCATTTGATTAGGGGTTTTATCACTATTTATAAATGTTTCTTTTAAAATTAGCACTATAAAGTTACAGCATTTATCTGAATTTTATGAGTAATTAGTTATCTTTTGCTGCGTATTAATCCTTTTTAGAAGCTGGCTTTCCCGCAATATGCTTGTTATATCAAAGCCAAATATTTTTTTGGCAAAATTGGCTGCGTAGCTAACCATCTCTTTTTTGTTGCTGAATTTCCATTTTTGGCTTTCCAGCGTTTTTCTTGCTGCTTGCCGAACAACGAAAACGCCGAGCGGCACAGTGTATTCTGGCGTTTCAAACCTTAAAGCTAATATTGACGCTTGCCTCTTAATTCCTTTTAAATAATTGAGGATTGGCAGCCTAGCCGCATAATAGCCCCCAACCGTGTTTGAGGCGTAATCCTTCCTGCCCCCATAAAATTCGTGGTCTGTTGTTGTCGTTGGCTGCCCAGTGAAGTTCCAAACTGCCCCCGGAAGATAAGTTTCAAATAGCTCGTAACCCCAAATTTCTGGAAAAAACATTATAACATAATAATTTCCAAAGTATGACCCGTAATGAAAGAAGCATTCATCAATTTTTTCGTAACCCTTTATCTCCTTTATAATTTCCTTGCCTAATGCGTCGTCTACGGCTGTGATTGAGTTTCTTGTCGGCACAAATTTTCGGTCTTTCTTAAACCCTAACACGCCTACTGAGAGGAGCTGGGTTAATTTGTGCTCATCAAAATTTTTGTTATGCAAATATTTTATGGCTTCCAGGGCTTTCAGGTCTGTGTCGTCAACAACTTTTTCCACTTCCCTGCTCATGCTTATGTTTTCTTTCGGCTCAACATTTTTTAGCGCCGCTGCCGGTCCCATGGGCAAGCTTGTTTTTTCAAAAGTAAAATTCGGCGTCGGCTTCTTTTTCAACTCGACGTCTATGCTTACAGGCTTTTTGGCTGCCGCTATCTCTTTCGCTAAATCGATTAGTTTAGTGTTTTTTTTTGCGTCTGAAACTTTTGCGCTGAATCTGGAGTTTATGAGGCTGCTTCTGAGCTCAGCTATTTGCCTAATCGTGTAGTTTTGGTCATACCACATGGCTGGGCTGTCATACCTTTCTGCTTCCTCCACCTCGGTTGGCGGGCTAAGGATGCCAACGTTGACGTTTGGGTATTGGAGCCTTGAGCCTATGAAAACTGTTGGCGGCGAGATTCCTGAAAAGTTTTGTTCCAATTCGTCAACTTTTTTGAAGAAGCTCCCCATTTTTGCGTAGACTGGGCAATAGGGCAGGTCGCATAATCCCTTGCCTTTGCAGCTTACGCATTTCGCTAATTCTGTTCTTTGCCTGAAAAAAGCCATTTTTTTTGCTTCAAATTTTTTTGAAAACGATTACGCTGTAGGCCATTCCGCCGACCACAACTTTTCTTTCTTCTTTTAATTTAAGGCTTTTGTTGGAGCTTTTTAGCAACTCTGCTTTTGGCAGGGCAGCTACGAATAATCCCCCTTTTTTTAAGACGTAATCCAGTTGGTGGAATAATTCTTTGTAGAGTTTCTTGACGTCTTCTTCTTTGTGGGTTGCGGATGTAAATGGCGGGGCAGTTATTACTGCATCGACTTTTCCTTTTTTGAATTTTGTGTCCAGCCAGCTAACGCTGTAGCTTCCCAGGCTGATCTTGTTGTATACCTTAGCAATTTTTGCGTTAATGGAAGCTCCCCTTATGTTTGTTTGTGCATCATCAAAACCCAAGATTTGCAATCGCTTGTCCTGATTTGCAAATAGGGCCGCCTCTATCGGTATTACCCCGTCCTTGCAGAATGGGTCAACCAATGCTTGTTTAGGCTTCCAATTCGCCAGCCTTATCATGGCGTAGGCTAATGGGGCGTTTATTGATTGGTTGTTATGCTTAATCCTATAATTCCTCTTGCCTAAATCATTAGAGGGGTTTATGCCTAAGAAGCACTGATCATTCATTATTTCTATGTAGATTGTTGTGTTCGGCTTTTCTAGGTCTACTTTGTGCTTTTTTTTGTGAAAAATTTCCCCAACTTTTGAGGCTATGGCTTGCGAGTTGAATGGGTGCCGGCCTTCCCTCTTGCACCTAACTGCGAACGGATCAACTATTTTAAGAGGGGTTTTTCCTATTTTTTTGTATATCTCTTCTTCTTTTTTGAATTTAAAAAAATTTTTTAGCTCGTAGAGCTGTTTTATGCTTTTGCTGTTTTGCATCTTTTGAATTTTTTGTGCTGCGGCTTGGATGAGGATTTTTCCTTCTAAGATTTTTTTGGCTTCACTTTTTGTTAACTCCTTTATCTCTTTTATCGCTATGTCCTCAATGCCTGGAAGGGTTGTTGCTATTAGCTGTATTTTTTTCATTTTATCATGCTCTTTATGTTTTGGAGGGTTTTTTGCTTGTTTTCTGATTTGAATATTGCGCTACCAATCACGAGGTTTGTTGCCCCCGCTTTTATTGCTTTTTTTATTGTTTTTAGGTTTATGCCTCCGTCTACCTGGACTTCTTTTTTGAATTTTTTGGCCTGTTTTATTTTTTTAAGCATTTCAGGTATAAAGGCTTGCCCGCCTTTTCCTGGGTTAACAGCCATTATTAGCAGCCGGCTTATTTGGTTTGGGATGCTTTTTGGCAAGTTTGTTTCCGGCTTTATTGCTAAGCCTAATGCTGTGTTAGCTGGCCTTTGTTGCGGGTTTTTTGTTGCTTCCAAATGGATTGTTATGTTTTTTGGCTTGAATTTTAGGTATTTTTTTATTTTTTTTTCAGGGTTTAAAGCCATTATGTGTATGTCCAACGGTTTTTTTGTTATTTTCCTGATTTTTCTTATTGTTGCAAGGCTTACTCCCTTGTTTGGCACAAATTTTTTGTCGCCCGTGATGGCAAATTCCGTTTCCATATTTTCGGCGGGGAGATCCAGTGTATACACGATGCCGTCATCGGTATTTGCCGCCATGTTGTACGC
>JACQSW010000146.1 GCA_016211095.1 Candidatus Woesearchaeota archaeon
CCTTAAGAGGCCTTAGCTCAGCCTGAAAAAAAAGTTTTTTTTGGCTAAGGAGAGCACTACGCTGAAGACGTAGGTGTCCGGGGTTCAAATCCCCGAGGCCTCACTCCCCATAATTTGCCTTTACAGGCTCTCTAAACCCATTTTTTGGGGTTTCTTTTTAAATAAAAAAGCCCCACTTTTTTGGCATCCCCAAACCCTAACTGGTTTGGGAGATAAGCCGTCTTAAGCCATTTCTCCGTCGCTGAGCATAAACTTTATATAGGCTTTCCTCAATTCTTAGTGAGAAAATGGAGAAGTTCCGTGTTGCCGCTGTCCAACTGAACCTTCAACAAAGCCTTCCCTCAATAGTCAGGGATATGAAATCTTATATTCGTTCTGCAAAGAAAAAAAACGTGAACATAATCTGCTTCCCTGAATGCTCACTTATTGCCGGCCCAAAAAAAAATAAAGAGATGCTCACTAGAATACGCGACTATTGCAAAGCTAACGAGATTTGGTGCATCGCTGGAGGACACCTAAAGGAAGGAGGCTACGTTTACAACACCGCCCTCCTAATAGATGACGCAGGCAATATCCGCGGAAAGCACAAAAAGGTCCACATCTGTGACTCCCCAAACGTATCAGCAGGATCATCTTTTGAAGTTTACAAGACCCCTTTCGGCAAGATAGGAATAGCGATTTGTTGGGATGTAGCATTTCCAACAGCAATGGAAAGCATGGCCAAGAAGGGCGCCAAGGTGGTTTTTTGCCCGATGTACTGGTCTTATGACCCATGGGCTCACAGGGCTAAGCCTAAAAAGTTTGAGAAAAAAATCCTACAATCTCTAATCCTAACAAGGTCATTTGAGAATTTGGCTTACCACATCTTTTGCAACGCTTACGACCCTAAAGATCGGACTGTGACTGCTTATTCAGCTATTGCCGAGCCACACAAAATCCTCACAGAAATCTTTGGCAAAGAAGGCATGATAATGGCGGACATAAACCTTGATTACCTTAATAATCTTAGGCAGAATTACGTGAAAGAATACCACAAGGTAGTTTCAGCCTAGCCTCTTGCATTCTGAGTAGAGATAATCTGCTAAAACTTTTGCCAGCCTAGGCATATCAGCATAAATGAAATCTAAGGCGGGGCAGCTGTTTGCCTCAATTATGTACCACTTGTTATCATTATTTATTAGGTCGAGCCCGCAGATTTTTAAGCCGAAAGCTTTTGATGCCTTCTCGCATAAATCCTTCAAATCTTCGCTTAGTTCTATCTTCCTGAAATGCTCTTTTTTTTCGTTCCCGACCTGCTTCCAAGATTTGCCAATCTTCACCACAGCCTGAGCCACTTTATGGTTCACTAAAGTAATCCTGTAGCTCCTGTTGCTGTTTGGGATGAACTCCTGCGCAATTATGGGCGAGGAGCTGTTCCTGCTGACCAATTTTTTTAATTTTTTTAGGTACATCCCGTAATCGCTGACTTTCTCAACGCATAAGCCCGCATTAGAGAAGACTGACTTCAAAACCAACGGTTTTTCTTTTAAAATTTTTTTGATCAACTTAGAATTGTACTTTGCCTCTTTTGGGATTAGGTAAGTTTTTGGCGTAGGCAAATCATAATTTAAGCATTTCAGGTAAAGCATCCATTTGTCTTCCCGATAAAAAAAGGACTGGGAAGAATCAATAACCTTCTTTCCAAGCTCTTCAAATGTTTTTGACAGCTCAATACCCTCAAAAGTCACCGGCTCCCATGTAGCAAAATTAAAAATAACCTTGCACCTCTTAGTCTTCTCCTTAATATCATCAAGGCTTATCTGCTCCTCAAAAGGTATGCGGACGACGTTCAACTTTTTTTCTAACAGCTTAATCAAGACTTCATCCATCTTTTCATAATACGTTTTAAAATAAATATAACCAACAGAAAACCTCTTATTTTTGCGCTTTCGAAATTTTTTTGGCATAACTTATTTTATATAAGGGCTTAGCAACTATTTATAGCTTACTGAACAAAATTTTTTTTTTGGATTGGCAAAAGATTTATAATCAAAAAACAATCATCTAAACTTTTGTATAGGGGGTGTGGTCCAACTTGGTTCAAGACTCGAGCTTCGGGAGCTCGTAATCGGGGTTCGAATCCTCGCACCCCCACTCTTTTCGTTTGTAGCGAGTTGGCTGTCGTTTGTGGCGAAGAAAAAAAGGATTCTGTAAGACTTGAAGACTTAAGTAAGCACCAGCTTGAAAGGATTATAACAAAAGTTAGCAGTGTTATCAAGAAGAAGTACAAGCGGGTAAAAGAGCCCAAATACGGAAGCCTAAACAGGGGTTTTACTGACTCTGAACTCCGACGGTTCTTAGGCTGTATTAAGAATGAGAAGGCTTGGTTTTGTTTTAACCTAATGGCAAACTTAGGGCTTAGGGTTGGAGAGGTCGTAATGCTCAAATGGGAAGACATAGATTTCATAAACAAACGGGTAAAGGTCTATACTGAAAAGGCCAAAACTATTGACTTTTTGCCCATGACTGAGAGGGTTCAAAAACTCCTGAGACTCTGGGTTCGAAAACTCCAAGATTATGCGAACAAAGAGGACTACCTATTCCAAGGACAAAACAGGGAATATATTAGCCCTAATTGGCTACGCAAAGAGTTCAGAATCGCTTGTGAGCTGGCTGACCTTAACGAAACTTACGGAGAAAGCGAAGAGCGAATGATTGACAGGAAACGAGTCTTATATCGCTTAACAACACACAGCTTAAGGCATTACTTCATAACTAAGGTTTACAACAAAACAAAAAACCCTATTCATTCCCAAAGGCTTGCTAGGCATAAGGACTTCGGAAGCACACAAGTCTACATCCACTGCACAGATGCTGACTTGACTGAGAGTATGGCGGAAGCCTTTCGGGAAGAAGGAACAAACCTAAATAAGGAAGACACAGAAGACCTAGTAGATTTCTTCAAGATGTGGAAAGCAATGAAGGACAAAAAATGAATAAAAAAGAAAAGAAACTACTCCTAGAAATCTACAATACGCTTAATGACTTCCTCTTCATCGAATATCCTTATATAAACATTGATTAACGCAGTTTTTATTGATTCATCCTCTCCATATTGTTCGGTATGACCCCCACAATTTAAATGAGCTTCTTTATTTCTCCAGATTCTTGCTATTTCAATCCCCTTACGAATATAGGTATTAAATTCATCATCACTCAAATTATTTTGAAAAAGAGCTTCTTTCATATTTTCAATTAAAAAAGAAAATTTATGCGTATATCTTTTACTTAAATCTTTTTCATTAACTTTTTCAAATTTTTCTAAATGTTTTATATGTCGCCTATCTTCGTAAGAGTTTATCACATACCCTTCTTTTACAAGAGCAGCTTTAGCTATAAGTTCAACACCTATCCCCAATAAGATTCTATACTCTTTATCTTTCAAGAAAAAGCTATTTGGATTACCTTTTTTGGGGCATTCTTTCAACAAGTCCAATTTTCCCAATGCTCCCCAAGGATTTAGAGAATAGGCTTCTTTTAAAAACTGTTCTCCATTTAGCTTTAGAGGTCGATAATCCTTTATTATGCCTATTTCAAATTTTTTTTCGAACATCGTTACGAAGGTTTTAAGATCCGCATTGGTCATTAGCTTATTCATTTTTATTAAATTTTACCAATTTCTTTTTTTAACTCTTTAATTAATTCTTCAGCTTTTTGAATATTTTTTCCCATTTCGATTGATGCAATCACATTTACCATATCATTGGCTCCCTTAGGAATACCTATTTGCCGCATTCTTTGTATATAATTATTCATAAGTTTTAATTCTTTGTAATAATCGAATAAATCGCCACGTAGCTCAACATTTTTAATATAGTC
>JACQSW010000150.1 GCA_016211095.1 Candidatus Woesearchaeota archaeon
GGAGGTGAAATAAAACGATGAAAAACGCAAACAAAATCTTAGTATTAAGCCTATTTGTTCTTGCTATGCTTTCAACAATAGTATCAGCAGAATCATTTAGACTTGGCGACGTTAACCACGACCATAGAATAACCATGACAGACGCATACTGTGTAAGAGATGCAGTAATGCTTAGACAACCAACTTGTGAATTTATGGAGAACGGCGATATGAACGGCGACGGACTAATAACCATGATAGACTACTCAATGGTTATGGACTTAGCGAAAAAAGGCATATACTAAAAACGTTTTTTTAATAACAACAAAAAAATTTTTTATTTTTTTATCTTTTTCTTTAATCAACTAAGACACCCTTAAACTAACATTCCAATATTTTAATCCAATTTGTAAATAGAAGGCTATATTTTTACCACTGAGAAGAATGATTAATCGTTTAGGACGTAATCAAACAGCCTGTCGCCAATCTTTCCCTTGTAAACCAAGCCTGTAACAACAACAAATTGCAGCAAGCCAACACCAATGATGCTCAAAGTTGTGGGCTCTTGGAAAAAGGCTAAGGCGTAAACTAAAATTTTTAGGCCGAAAAGAGTAAAAAAATATATGAGGGCAGCGTAAGTGAAGCAAAAAACTGTTGACTTCGCCAAAGCCTTCCTAAACTTCTCCCTCTTGTTAGAATCGTAACTAACTGGGGCGCAAACAAAAAGCACGCTAAAAAAGAAAACGATAAAAAAGATGGCATAAATCAGGACCCTGACATACTCGCTCAAGGCAAAGGCCCGCTCATACTCCATAAAGTAGGCTAAGCCCACACTGATCACAAACAATACAAACTCAAAGCCTTTATTCAGCATGGAGAATAAGGTGTTTAGTTTATTTTTAAAGTTTATTACTAAAAAAAAAATTTATTTTTTTAATTGCTTCGTAATTCTTTCGTCAACCTTGCCCTTTTTAATTTCTTTATAGAAAGCCTTAATGTAGGCATACGTTAGTTTTTCTAATGATTCTTCATTTAATTTAAAGTGGGCTCGCGGACCCGGCATAGCTTTGTACCCTGCATTATAGAACATCTCTCCGGATTTGTCAAGGGAGATTATTGACCAGCAGCCATAGCAGTTGCCATAATTTTGTTCGTGCCCCCAATGCCCGCAGTAAATGTCTATTGTGCCGCCAGGCTTGTTGAGTAATTTATTGAATTGTTCTGTTTGGATAAATCTGCCTTTCCACTCGAATATCTTGCCGTACAAGCTTTTTTTCTTTTCTAATAATTGATTTTCTTTTTCCCAAAACTCTTTGTCTTCGCGTGGCTGGCTTATTTCTTCAGCCCCTAAAAGCTCACACAATTTTTTAGCGCTTATTTTTCTCATGATTTTTTAGCCTCATAACCCCTATTGGTACTTAGCTGAAAACATTTGGGGGGGTTGGCCTTGTTTTTAAATTTTGTTATAAAACGGGTTTTTCTAATTGTTTTGCAATTCTTTCGTATACTTCGCCGCTTTTGATTTCTTTGTGAAAATCTTGGAGGTAAGCGCAGATTATTTTATCCAGCGTGTTCTCATTTATTTTGATGGATGGGCCTGAAGGCATCCACTTATAGCCCGCATAATACCTTAATTCCCCTGATTTAAGGTTCAGGTTGATTTCTGACCAGCATCCGTGGCCCCCGAACCGCGGGTTTGCGTGGCCCCAATTTCCGCGATAGATGACTATCTCATTAGTGTAGTTGGCAAGCCTGTAACTGCTGGCGATTGCCTTGAATTGCTCTGTCTTCGCAAATTCGCCTTTCCATTCGGTAATCTCCTTGAAAATCCTTTTTTTCTTTGGTAGCAGCTTCTGCTCTTTTTCCCAAAATTGTTTGTTAATTTCTTCCTGTTCCCTTTCCTTTGCTTCTTCTTCCCTTAATTTTTTTTCTGTTTCTTCCTTGTAAACCTTTATTTTTTTGCCAAGATCCTTAATGTCCATTTTTTTACCTCCAAAAGCGTTAGTTACACAAAGCAATATTCTATTTATAATAATTATTGCAAAAAATATTCCAAA
>JACQSW010000016.1 GCA_016211095.1 Candidatus Woesearchaeota archaeon
ATTTAATGCTGGGTGGTCTGCTTTTGGAAATTGGGATTACTCGCCTGGTTGCAGATCTTGTTCAAAAAAACTTGAAGAAATAACCTCCGAATTCATGAAGGACAAAAAACCAGTCGACACAACTTTTTTAGCAAAATGCCATAAAGCAGTGTTAACAGTTTCGCCGCACCAGCCAATAAACGCCTTAAACTTTGTGCTCGAAAAATACAACGAAATTTTCGGTGTGGAAAAAGTTTTAGGAAAATTTGGCGGTTACGGCCACGATGGAGAAAGAGTCCTGCTATTCTACTCATCTTCTGAGGCAGAAGCTCAACAAAGGATAGTAGATCTTGAAGAAGTAATTAAAACTTACAACGTTTTGGGAAAGCTAACCCTTGCTCAAGCCTGCGATTACATGCTGTTCCACCTTCAAATAAGCGAGGAATCAGCAATAAGGCAGCCAGAGTTGTTGCTGCAAGAGTTGGAAGAAGTTCAACGCAGCTTGTAATTGCTTATTTGGCGCATTTTTCTATGTTTCTTATTTGTTTTCTGCGTTTTTGGTGCCGTCCCATTTCGGGTTTTGGGGGTGCGCCATTAAACATGGGTGTATTATTAATAAACCAAAGTTATATATAATAGTAACTTTTGTTAATTAATTAAAATGGTTGAAATACCGCTTATACTTAAATTGAAAAAGCAAATGCACAAGGACATAGCGACAGCGCAGGACATAATTGTTACAGAGCTATACAACGTGTTTGGCGATGCAGTCTTGCATGGCGGGACGGCAGTATGGCGGTGCTATGACGGGAACAGGTTTTCAGAAGACGTCGATGTTTACATCCAAAGGGACATAAAGAAGATTGATGCACTTTTCAAAATATTTGAAAAAAATGGGTTTGCAATAGTGAAGAAAAAAATAAGCGAAACAAGTTTATTCTCAACCTTGGAGCTAAACAGGACTGTTGTAAGGCTTGAAGCGGTCTTCAAAAAAAAAGCGCCAAGGGCGGTTCTTAAGGAGTACAAAAAATGTGACGGCAACCTAATCACGGTTTATACTTTGGCTCCGGAAGATCTTATAAGGGAAAAGGTTGAAGCGTATATCCATAGGCAAAAAGTAAGGGACATATATGACATTTTCTTCCTACTAAGGAAAGTAAGTGATAAAACCGCAGTTTCAAAAGAGCTAGAAAAGTTAATAAGGCCATTCAAAAAGCCAGCTGACGAAAAAGAATTGCAAGTCTTAATCATAGAAGGCATAGTCCCCCAACTGGAGCAGATGATGGAATACATAAAAATGGGGGCACCTTGACATGGGAAGGGAAAAATACCTCAAGGAAATAAAAAGCCTATTTGCCAAAAGCCCAGTTGTAAGCGCAAAATCCATAAATAGGCTAATACAAAGCAAAAAAAAAGTAAAGCAGTATAACAAGCAGCTGATAAGAAACCTCCTTTTGAAAGGAGCTATAAAAAAGCTGGCAAAAGGCTTTTACACAATCCATGGCGACCCTTCCCTGGCAGTTTTTTGCTTCGAGCCCGCGTACCTCGGCTTACAAGACGCATTAAGCGCCTATAACCTCTGGGAGCAGGAAACAATCCCAATAATAATCACCTCAAAAAAGGTCAGGCAGGGAATTAGGAAAATCTTAGGGGCAAACGTCCTCATAAGAAGGATGGAAAAAAAATACCTCTTCGGCTTTGATTACGCGAAAAGCGGAGAATTATACTACCCTGTCGCAGATGTGGAAAAAACATTTATTGATATGGTTTACTTCAAGCAAAGAATGGACAAAGATTTATTGGGCAATTTCAAAAAAAGGATAAATAAAGAAAAATTAAAAAGCTACCTAAAAAAATATCCTAAACCGATGCAAACAAAAATCCTCGCCCTTTTATCTTAAGCCAATTTGTTCGCAAAATTTTTATAATTCTTGTCGGAAGAAGACCATTGGCATTAGCACTCTTTCTTTTAAGCAAGCATCTTTTCTATGTTTCTTATTTGTTTTCTGCGTTTTTGGTGCCGCCCCATTTCGGGTTTTGTGAGGAGCCATTTTTTTACGATTTTCTTCGCTTCTTTTGCTGTGAGAAATCCTGCCCCCAGTGCGAGGATGTTTGAGTTGTTGTGTTTGCGGCTGAGCTCAGCCATTTCCTCATTTGTTGCGAGGGCTGCCCTTACTCTTGGGAATTTGTTTGCGACAATAGAGACGCCAATGCCTGTTTTGCAGATGACAATTCCCCGCTTGTATTTATTTTTTGATATTTTTTCAGCAACAGCCTTTGCGTATTTTGGGTAGTCAACCCTTTCTGCGGAATAGGCTCCCAGGTCAACTGGCTCAAAGCCTAGTTTGTGGAGGTAGCCCGCTAATTCTTTTTTCAATTCGAATCCTCCATGGTCGCTCGCAATAGGTATCTTCTCTTTAACCATTCATATTATAGGGGGCAGTTTCTTTTTTAAACTTTATTTTTTGAGTAACTGTTTAGCCGGGTCACGAAAATTGCCTTAAAATGATTTATCTTGCAATGGAGGCTGCCCTTCTGTAAGTTAAACTTGCTATCTTATGCATAAAAAAATGAGGGATAGCTAAACAGCCTTCCTAAAGCTTTAAATATCGCCGAATAATTACAGTTTGTATGGAAACAAAAAAAGCTTTAATTACGGGCATAGCGGGTTTTGTTGGCTCGCATTTGGCTGAGCTTCTATTGCAAAAAAAGTTTGAGGTTTACGGAACAGCAAGGTATAGGAGCAAGCTGGATAATATTTCTCATATACAAAAAGATCTTAATTTGGTAAGCGCGGACATAACTGATTTGAAATCAATGGTTGACTTAATGAAAACTGTAAAGCCCGATTACATTTTCCACCTCGCAGCGCAGAGCTTTGTGCCGCAGAGCTGGACAGCACCGCAAGACACGCTAAACAACAACATCATCGGCAACTGCAACGTCTTAGAAGCAGTAAGAATAGCAGGCATAGACCCAGTGATGCAAATCGCTGGCAGCTCAGAAGAATACGGCCTAGTGCTCCCTAACGAGGTCCCAATCAAGGAAACAAACCCCCTAAGGCCCCTCTCCCCATACGGGGTAAGCAAAGTCGCCCAAGACTTGTTATCCCAGCAATACTTCAGGAGCTACGGCATGAAAACAGTCATAACTAGGGCATTCAACCACACGGGCCCGAGAAGGGGAGAAGTCTTTGTAACCTCCAACTTCGCCAAACAAGTAGCAATGATAGAAAAAGGAGCGCAAGAACCCATAATCTACCACGGCAACCTAGAAGCCAAAAGGGACTTCACAGACGTAAGAGACACAGTAAAAGCCTACCTATTAGCAGTCCAAAAAGGCGTTCACGGAGAAGCCTACAACATCTGCTCAGGAAAAAACGGAACATACTCAGTCCAGCAAGTCGTAGACATACTCCTAAGCCTAAGCAAAACAGAAATAGAACTCAAAAACGACCCCGCAAGAATGCGCCCATCAGACGTACAAATACTCGAAGGCAGCTGCGAAAAATTCAAAAAACAAACAGGATGGCAACCAACAATCAAATTCAAAAAAACAATGCAAGACCTACTCGACTACTGGAGAGAAAAAGCATAACTGTTGAACCATGCCACAAACTATTTGCTATTACAGGCTATAACCTTAAAATTTGCTAAAATTCGAGGATGTCACCGAAGCCCATAGCTTATGAAAATGGCAGGGGAAATTTTATTCTAATATTTCTTTCACATATTTTGCAATTGCCAAGCAACTTGTTAAACCGGGAGAATCAATCCCTATTAAATTAATACAATTTGGAAACTTAGAATCCCTTTCTATTACAAAGTCTTTGTGACCTTCTAAAACTGCCATTATCCCTGCCTGGTGAAGATGGATACATTCCCCTTTTAAGTTTGGGAAAAACTTTTTTACCCTTTTCCAATATTCCCTTTCGCTTTTCAAATTGCTTCCATAATCCTCTTTTCCTAAACCAACGGTTTTAACGGGACCAATAGTTACCGTCCTTCCTACAACCTGCTCTCCTTCAATTAAATCAAAAGTTGGAGTTAAATGCGCACCAACAGTCCTTGCAACCTTGCCTTTTTCTAACAATGCCTTAAAAATTTTTAGGGAAACATGCGCTTTTTTACCCGTTTGATTATAATACCCCTCTGGCACAGGATAGACACTTAAACCATTCATGAAGGTATCATTCCTTTTGTAGAATTTGGCTGATTCGCCACGCGTTGGAACAATCTTGTAAGGAGCATCAGGATTAACCATCCTTGCAACATCATCAGAATATAATCCAGCAGCATTGATTAAGAATTCCGTTTCAAAAGTTTCAATCCTGTTTCCAGATTGTGTTGTTAGCTCAAAACTTTCTTCACCAGGTTTTATATTTACAACTTTGTTTCCAGCCAAAAAAATTGTGTTGTTTGATTCGCTCAAAAATTGCAGCTTGCCAACAAGGGAGGCAGGGTCTATTATTCCTGTTGTTGGAACATAAAGGGCACTTTTAGCATCTACATTAGGCTCAAACGCTTTCACCTCTTCTCCGCCAATTTTCCTTATTCCCGAAACATTATTTGCCAAAGCATTACTTAACAAATCATCTAGGAATTCTTCTTCTCTTTTGTTTATAGCAACAACAAGCTTTCCAGTCTTTTTGCAAGGAACAGCATATTTTGCGCAGAATTCATAAAGCAGCTTGTTGCCCCCAATGCAAAGTTTTGCCTTCAAAGGTTCATCCTCTTTGTTGTAATAAATTCCAGCATGAATCACCCCAGAATTCCTTGAAGACTGATTCTCACCAGGAATCTTCAAGTTTCTTTCCAACACGCAAATATCGTTTCTGTAAACCTTTGACAATTCATAAGCGACTGCGCAGCCAACTACCCCGCCACCGATAATTGCAAACTTTATTTTTTCAGACATCTCCCCCAAAAAATTTGTTAAGGTATATAAATTATTAGGTTCAAAAAAGCGTAAAGGATTAGGCTATAACATTCTTTACTAAACAATCATTTGAGTATTTTTTTGAAGGCTTTTATGACGCGATCAAGATCTTCTTGTTTAAGATATTGATGGCAGCCAACATATAACCCCTTAATCCCTAAGTATTCGGCGTTAGGAAGCTTGCCCTCATACATCTTTCTTAAATAGGCATAAGCGGGTTGTTGGGTGGGTATGCATGGAAACATGCTCCTCGTCTCTATGCCACAGTTTTCTAATCCTTCCCTTAATTTTAACCTAGAAATACCTTTCTTTAGAACTAATGGGTAAGCTAAGTAACTGATTTTTTTAGAAAAAAATGGGAGTTGCAATTTGTCGGAATATTTCTCTAATCCTTCATTTAAATATTTAACATTTTCCTGCCTCTTCCTGTTTATTTCATGAACTTTTTTTAGTTGGACAAGGCCTAAGGCAGCTTGGAACTCCATCGTCTTAAAATTATACCCAATCAAGTCATGCGTGAATCGCGGATCAAAATCTTCCAAATAATTTTTGTATTTCTCTTTTCCTGGGCACACACCAACATTCCTCGTGCATACCTCGCAATCGCATAATCTTCCATTTGCTTTAATTTTTTTAATCAGCCGATAAATTTCGTAATCATCAGTATTAACAACCCCCATCTCCCCAGCCTGAATATTATGGGCAATGTAAAAAGAGAATGAGGACAGCAGAGACTGAGATCCAGCCTTTTTTACATCTTCATTTTCTGTTCCATGCGCTTGCGAAGCATCCTCAAAAGTAAACAGCCCATACTTCTTCGCCAAACCATTAATCTTTTTCATATCAGAAAGATAACCCATTAAGTGAACAGGTAAAATAATAGAGTAGCCCCCTTGATTCGCATTCTCCAATAACTCCTTAATGTTCTCCGCTGTTATACAAAAGTTCTCTTTGTCAACATCTACATAAACAGGCTCAAGCTTCGAAGCCACAATAGCATTTGAGGTAGCGATGTAAGTGGTAGGGCTGGTTATAACCTTGCTACAATCTTCAATATTCTTGTAATATTTCAGCGCAGTTAAGCCGCACATAATGGCTGCAGTGCCAGAACTAACCAACACCGCATGCTTTGTACCAACAAACTTAGCCCACTCCCTTTCAAACTCCCTAACCTTTGGACCCTCAGAAATCCTCCCAGAATCCAACACATCCATAATTGCCTTTTTCTCTTCTTCCCCAAGCCGAAAATCCCCAACACTAACTCTTTTCATTTTTTTGTTTATGGTTAAAGAATGGGGGGGTTTAAAAATTTTTTGGGATAGTCAGTATCTCCGAACCATGAATAAAACAAGATAGTTTAACCTATTTTGTTTGAAGCAGAAAAACATAATGAGCCCTCTTTCAATGAATATCTCGGTTCACAAAAGATTATGTTTTGTCTGTTTTAGTCCATTTTCTGGACATTTTAGCCATAGCAATAATAAACTCTTTGAATGGAACTTCATTTTTATGAAAACAAATCCATTGAACTTGCAGCATCTGCTCAAACAATAAAAAGCTTATCCTCTTTTAACCTTACAGCCTATCAATCGTCTGAGGATTTCATCCAAGCTTGAAAAACCGGCTCTGTAGAAATCCTTAGGCAAAATATATAACAACGTTTAGCCCTAAGGCTAAACGGTTGGGGGTAAACACATTGGAGGTGTTTACCTTGAATAA
>JACQSW010000148.1 GCA_016211095.1 Candidatus Woesearchaeota archaeon
ACATAGACCTAGATGGAGTTACAGGCAAATTAATTGGGGCGACAGCTAGAGCAGACATTTTTGCAAGGACTTCGGAATTCTCTTCAGAAAAAATCAGCGGGGTTGACGCTGCTTTGTTTGCTAAAGTTTATGCTCATGAAATAAGCCACCTTGATGGAGTTATCAATGAGGGCAGGGCGAATTATCGGGCAGATAAAGTTCTTGAAGACATGACACTAATTTTTCCAGATGATGGTTACGACCTCCAATTAGAAAAAGATAAGCTTATCTCTGTAGGTCACGCTTACACACTATCCACAATAAATGAAACAATGGCCAAATTAAAAAAAGTTGTGCCACTTGAATTAATGGTCCAGCACCTAAACGACTTGGGGCTGCATCTTGAAAACGTTTCAGAAGAAGCTACAAAAGGAAAAAAGAACCAGCTCAACAAAAACTATTGCCCATTAACTTCCATCATTAATTGGACTTACAACGTTAAAGGCATAACTAGAGCTTTGTTAAAAGTTCAATCTGTAGTTGGCGGAAGCAACCCAAACAGCGGATACACAATCGACAATTACAAGCTGATGAAAAGAGACAACACGATTTAGAGATTGAAAAAGATAAAGCTTTTTAATCACAACACCCTTCTTTAAAAACTGTACATGAAGAAGCATCTAATAATCCTGAGCTTAATCATCTTTTTGTTAAGCCATCAAGTTCTTGCCGAATCGTTCGATGAAGACATTTTTGGGTTTGCTATCCAGGAAAAGCTTGTGAGGGCAGAAATGAGCGAAACTGGAGAGCTCAATTGCGCTACTAAAATTAGCGTCGATTTTAGGGAGAACAAAGAAACAGATGGCGCAGTTCTAAAAGAAAAAGACGCTGTCAAGCTTGACGAAGTCTGGTATTGCAGGGATTCACTAAATATTGCTATGTTAACAAATGTGGAAAGCAACAAAGGCATCTTAATCAACGAATCTGACACTAAATATTTACAGATTAAAGATATGGATGGTTACAAAAAAATCAAAGAGGTACTTGACGACTTTTCTAGGCAAACCAAGGATTATCTTGGCCCAACACAAGGATTGCATATTTACACCTCGCTAAACCCAAAGCCAATCCACCTACCCCAAATAGCAGCAAAGGAAGATAATGGCTTAATCGGTTTAGCAAAAAAATTTGAGGACTTGAACATAGGCTTCTTAAGGCAAAACTGCCTCATTATCAATACAAAAGAAGGTGCAACCTTCAGCTCGGAATTAGAAGCGGGAAAAGCAGGGGAGGAAGCTCAACCAAAAACAGCATACTACAACCTAGCAGTGTTTGACAAAAATGGTGAACCTGTTTGCAGCAGCTTAGGGACACAAAGCATAGGATTGGACTTAAAAAAATTTTTCGGAGACAAAGCAACAGTTAAGGTTACAAGAAACTTTGTAGCAAGAGTACGAAACCTGCCAACAAATTTAGATTCTGAATCTTTAAAAAAAGAACCATTCATTGCATTGACATTGGAAAGGTCGCTGAACGAACAAGAGTTTGAAAAAGAAAAAAACAATCTCAAAAATGCTGGTTTAGGGCAAGAAATGCTTGAACTAATGGATTATGATTCTGGAACGCTCGTTCTCCAGTCAGTTAGCAAGGACAAACCCTCATGGTATTACCTATTTAACGGAACAATTATCCTTAACAAAAATGGGGAAATTATAGCCTTTGATTATGCCGCAGCAGGCATTGGTGAGAATTACAGCTTCGGCCCCAACGTGCCAGGCCGCTATACCTTTCCCTCCGGCACAAGAATGCGGTTTGGCGTAACAAAAGAAAACAACAACGCAGTAATTTTTCCCAACGGAATACCCCAAACAAAGGAAGGTGAGCAGCAAAGCATTAAGGCATGCTTCCAACAAGAATGTTTTACGCTAACAACAAACCCAAACGGCAAAATAACAAGCTTCAAAAAACAAAATGAGGAATGGGTCGTTGAAGGAGACGGCTTCACAATCACAGATGAAAGAAGCAGAGAAAGCATAACTATCAAATCTTTACAAGAAAAAAAAGTTGGATACGTAACAATAACCACTCAAGGGTTCAGAGTTGGAAAGAGCACACAAGCAAATTTTGCGGGGGCAACAATAAAAACGAGAAACGACGAAGTTTTAGTGCTTCATGAATGCTCACAAGAAACTGTTGACGAAAAACAGAACTACATCCTGCTTTGCAGGCAAGACCAAAAAAAGGGCATAACATTGAACGGCAAATGCTTCGAGATAGCAATAAACGATTTTGCAGCCTACAGTCTCACAACAACAAAAAGCAACGCAAACCTAAACTACAATCTTAAAGGAGCAGACATTAACGGAAAAGAAGACTGTACAAAAGGAAAAAATAAAATAGTAATCGCAAACAGCGAGGTTTTACTAAAAAATGGGGAAAACGGAAGAATAACAGAAACCAATTGCGACCAAGCATTAACATTTGCCAACCAAAAAATAACTTCAGAAATAACCCAACAAGAAGAAGAGAAAAGCACTATCACAGGTGCAGCAACAAGCGCCCCGCAGCAACCCATAACGATAGTTATCGATGCTGGCCATGGCGGAGATGAAAAAGGTGCTTGTGACAACCAAATCTGTGAAAGAGAAAAAAATTTGGAAATAAGCGAATTGTTAGCTTCAAAGCTTGATAGTTACGGCTACAAAACAATACTAACAAGAACAAAAGAAGGGTGGCATCCTAACATAAAAAAATACGTCTGCAACGCCAACCCAAAAGAATGCACATGCAAAGATGGAAAAGGTAAAGATGTTGTGTGCACAAGCAAAAGGGGACTATTCAGCAATGAAATGGGTGGAGTTATCTTCATAAGCAATCACAACCAATGCAAAGATTGTGACAGGATGGTTATATATCCTGGAGTGAGCAGTTACGGAAGCTGTGGAAAAAAATCAAATACGTGTGGACCGAATAATGTCCGATGTTTGGAAAGTGAAGAATTAGCAAAAGAAGTGCAAACAAGTTTACAAACAGCCAATCCAACTATCAGTTATTCTTTAAAGGACAAAGGGCCGAGTGGAAGATGCGCGAGATACGGCATGCTAACAACCAACAACCACCCAGCAATAATAATTGAGTATGCAGCCATAAACGATCCGGACCTTAAAGATTCCAAAAAAATCAGCGCATTAGTTGCAGCTGCAGCTGACGGAATCAACAGCTATATACAAAAAAATAAAGATAGCCTATTCATTCAAATGGGCCCCAACCAAAAGAGATAGACGTAGAGGATGATATCAACCCAGAAGACTTCATCCGTATAGAGACCGAACCTTACCTTGGTGGGAGTGTTGAAAAAAAACTAAAAATAGGTTTCGGAAGCGATCCATGTGTAAAGACAAAATCAGTTTATGCACAGTACATCATGGACTACACTAATCAAAACGTTTTAGGGAAAAAATGCCCATCACAAGAATTTGGTTACTGCCAAGTTTTATTTAATGAAAAGAGCAAAAGAGAGGAGAAGGGATTGAAGCTCATTAAAGGGAATTACCAAGGAAATGATGTTTATACAATCCAAATTGATTCTACCTTGTTTGATGTTGAAGTTGTGACAGCAAGAACAACAATAGGAAAAACATTTGCAGAAACAAAACAAATAATGACCGGAGGCGATGGAATTGCAGCAATTAATGGGGGATATTACCATGCAAACGGAAAAAATTCGGGGTGGCTTATCGAAAACGGCAAAATTGTAAAAAACACTAATGATGAAGATGAAATAAACGCTTACTTTGTTGTGCGCGACGCAGGAAACAAAAAAGAGTACAGCATAGTCAAAGAAGAAGAGTTTAACAGCGCAAAAGTTATTTTTGCATTAAGCGCCATATCTTACATTAAAGACCACAAACTTGATTTCCCATGCAGCCTAATGAAAAGAGCTGAGTATTGCCCTGAAAAAAGCCAACGAGCCGTAATCGGAATAAAAGATGATGGTGAGGTTGATTTGGTGATTTCAAAAAACTTATCAGTTTACGAATTCGGAGACTATCTCTCTAAAAATTATAAAGATGCTATAAGCTTAGACAGCGGAGGCTCAGTTTCCATGGAATACCACTTTGACGGAAAAGATGAATCTATAGGGTGGGAGTACAAAGCCCTATGTAAAAAAGCAGGAAAAAATTGGCCCTGCCAAAGAAATATACCTAACGCAATAATTGTAAAAGAAAAAGTTTAATTAAGCGTTTATGGTCTGTTAAGATTTTTCTTTTTCCTTTTTTAGAAGTATGTTTTCTGCGTGCAAATTTTTTATGATCATGTCGTATTTGTGGAGCCTTGCCATCAAATCATTTAACACGTCTCCAAGATTTTTCATGTTGAATCTTAGTTCTTCTGGTTCAAGTATTTCGAAACTGGAGGGCATGTAATCGAAGCATAGGTCCCAAAGCCGTTTTAGCTGGTTCGTTTCAACTTCTACTTCAGCGAATGTTGACCACATTTTGTTTTCTAATTGTTCCGCTTCAAAAACTTTGTATTTTAAAACTTTGATGTCTCTTTCTGTTTTCATCTTTTCCATCAAATTTTTTAGCGTCTTCTCTATGTGTTCCTTCGGTGAGCCCATCACTTCCATTAATATCCTGGCAACGATTTTTTGTGTTTCCATATTCTTCGATTAGCAAGCTTATTATTGTTAAAGCGAAAGTCGCATAAATAAAGTAGCCCATATGCTCTTTATTTGATGCATCATAAATTATTTCTTCTTTATTTAAATCTTTTTGTAAAAAATTTACCACAAAAATTGAAACTAAAAAAAGAAAGAAGGAGGCTGCTGCCAGAAGTTTGTTATCAACCATCAAGAATTGCGACTTTTTTTACTGTTTTTATTTTTTTGTTTGTGAATCCCGGATTATTTCCATACTCCAGCAATTTTCTCGTTGCAGCTGCACTTCCCATCCTTGATGGTGTTCTCCAAGATTTCGAAGCCTCGCCTCTTGATTAAGGCTTTGCCGCATTTGCTGCAATAAGTGTTTTCTTCTTTGCCAACTCCCAAGTTGCCTATGTACACATGCTTCAAGCCAACTTCTTTAGCTATTTCATAAGCCCTCATCAACGTTTTAGGCGGCGTAGCTGCTATGTTTGTTAGCTTGTACATCGGAAAAAATCTTGAAAGGTGCAAGGGATAATTATCCCCTAATTCTTTTTTTATCCAAATGCACATAGCCCTAATCATACTTTCTGAATCATTCAACTTAGGAATCACCAAATTGGTTATTTCAAACCAAACCCCCATTTTTTTTAAAAGCTTAATAGATTCGAGAACTGGCTTAAGCCTTGCACCGCAAATCTTTTGGTAATACTCCTCTGAGAATCCTTTTAGGTCAACGTTAGCAGCATCTATATGCTTATAAAGCTCTTTTAGCGGTTCAGGGTTGACGAAGCCATTTGTCACCATAACATTCCTCAAGCCGTTCTTTCTTGCCAACTTGGCCGTTTCTAACACATATTCATAAAAAATTGTTGGTTCAGCATAAGTGTAAGCGATGCTTTCGCAGCCAGCATCAACTGCTTCACAAACTACTTCCTTTGGGCTGAAGCTTCTGTGAGCAACTTCTTCAAAATCCGCTTGGGATATCTTCCAATTTTGGCAAAATATGCAAATCATATTGCAACCAGTTGAGCCTATCGAGAACGCTTTGGAGCCTGGAAGAAAATGGAACAAGGGCTTCTTTTCTATGGGGTCTATAGATGCTGTGCAAGGAAAACCATAAACCAAAGAGTAAAGTTTGCCTTCAACGTTTTTTCTTGCCCTGCACTTGCCGATTGCTTTATCTTTTAAAATGCAAAATTGGGGGCAAAGTTGGCACTGCACAACCTCCCCTTTCAACTTCTTGTAATGCATCGCTTCCTTCAAATTTCAATTTAAAAAGATTTTTGTTGAATTTAAGCCTTTGCAAAAAAATTTTTTTGGAAGAAAGGTTTTAAAAGATGAAAACACTATTAAAAGTTAATGGACAAGGAACTCTTCAAAAGCGGCGTGGGAGAAATACATTTTGGGGTAAACAAGCCTACAAGGGATTTTAGTTCTGCAACTAAAGATGACGTTAAAAAAACGCTTGCAAACCTGAAAAACATGCGGCTTTGGCGATGCACAGTCTGCAACGATCTTCACATAGGGCTTCAACCGCCTAAAGAGTGCCCAACCTGTTCCTCAATCCAAGCATACGTTGAAATAAACCTGCAAGAATTCGGGAGGCTGATGGGCTTATGAAAAAAATAATAATTTTTTACGGTGCCGAGTGCCCTCACTGCCACGTTATGTTACCCTTAGCTGACAGGTTGGCTAATGAAGAGAAAGTGGAAGTTGAAAAATTAGAAGTTTGGCATGACGAAAAAAACGCTGAAAAAATGAGGAAATTAGCGGGCATAATAAGGGGAGCTTGTAGCGGGGAATTGGGAGTCCCTGTGTTTATCGACGAAAAAAATAAGAGCGCATTCTGCGGCGAACAAACATATGCTGAGTTAAAAAAATGGGCGAAAAAGAAATAAAAAAACTAATCAATATTTGGGAAGAATTTGTTGATAGGCAAAAAAATGATAAAAAAGTAGAAAAATCAAGAAAGTTTAGGCTTAACCCGTCAAAAGAAAAAGTTGAAAAACTCGCTGAAGGAGTGTTATTTAACGAAAAAAAGCACGGGCTGAAATACTGCCCATGCAGGCTAACAACTGGGGATCAAGAAGAAGACTTCAAGCTAATTTGCCCGTGCAATTTTTGGGACCAAAAAACGTGGAAACAAAAAGGCGAATGTTGGTGCTCGCTATTCGTAAAAGAATAAAGCCAGAAAAATTAAAAAGATGAAAGAGCCAATTTTACCAAAAAAAATAGGATGGATTATTCTTGCTATTTTAGTTTTTATTGATTCTTTTTTAGATGTGATTAGGGGGGTAGAGGGAAACCCCTTATGGACACCGATAATTAACATTATTGGAATAAAAAACGCGCCTTTCTTAGTTCCATTTGTTCTATCGCTCTTCTATTTAGCAGTAAAGGCATTAGGCTGGATAGTTGAAAAAATTGATAAAACCCCTCGCTCAGAAGAGCTTATTTTAACAGCCCTTGTTATTGTTTATGCAATTTTTGACATCTGGGCAATTTCGGTAGATTTTCTTGGATTTAGCCTTATCCCAAATTTCCGTTATATGATAATCCCTATGACAATAATTGGGCTTGGGTATGCTCTTTGGGCACAAAAAAAATTAGGAAAGAAAAAATGAAAAAGCCAAAATTTCTATGGTCGCATAAATGAAAAAAGAGGATACAAACCCTAAAGGCAAACAAGCGAATTGTATCATTATTCATGGATGCCCTTCAAATGCGTAGAAAGCAATTGATCCTAAAACGCGAACATACGATAAGCACTGGATTCCTTGGGTTAAAAAAGAACTGATTCTATACGGCATAAAAACAGAAACCCCCCTTATGCCAAAACCGTGGGAACCAAATTACATTTCATTTAAAGAAGAATTTGAAAAATATTCAGTGAGGGATAATACTATATTAATAGGGCACAGTTGTGGAGCTCTGATGAAACCCTAAAAAAGTTTAAGAGGCTCGAAGCCTCTTATTTGTTTTTAGTTAGCACAAAAAAACAAATGAAGAGGTGAGCCCCAAATGGAAGTAAACAATTCTAAATACTTAAAGTTTATCCAACAAGGTTTGGAGGTTGCTAAAGCAATTCCAAAATATTTTAGCAAGTATTCTAACAAGATATTTACTAATCAACAGCATTTGGTGTTGGTTGTTCTCAAACAAAAGTTAAAAACAACCTGGAGGAATTTGCTAGAAATTTTGAAAATAAGTGTTATACCAGAACAATTAAATTTGAGAAGAATCCCTCATTTTACGACGCTGATTAAGTTTTATAAAAGAATTTCCCCTTTGCTTGTTAATAAGCTGCTTGCTTATTCAACCCGTTTGAGTAAGCCTCAAAATCTTGGTCTTGGTGTGGACGCTACAGGTTTAGAGCTAGATAACGGAAGCAAACATTATGAGCTGATTAGGGGAAAAGACTGTGAGAAAAGAGATGTTATCCAAATAACTGCTTGTGGCCTCATGGATTCTTTGATTGTTTCTTCTGCGCGTGTTGAAAGGCACAAAACAGTGAGAAATAACAATTTTCTTGCTGTAGTGCAAGAAAGCGCTCAACTCGGACAAATTGATTTTGTCTGCGCAGACAAAGGTTACGATTCTAACAAAAATCATGAATACTTAATCCGAGAGCTCAAAACCAAATCTTGCATAAAAATAAGAGAAAAATCAGTATCAAAAAGAGCAGGAAGAAGCACAATAAGAAAAAGAGTTTTAAGAACATTTGACGACAAAACTTATCATCAACGAAGCAAAATCGAAACCATCTTTTCCATGATAAAAAGGAATTACGGATCCGCTATCAAATCAAAATCTAAAGAAACCCAAATCCAAGAAGGCTACCACAAACTCTTAACCCACAACATTGAGAGACTATGTGAAATACTCTCTCAAATTATTTCACAAGGGTTTCATCAGAACTGTTGTTTAGCAAATTTTAAATACGTTTCAAAACTTCATACGATTGATGAAAGTATTGCTTATCAATCCTCCCCAAGTATCCACAAAATCCCAAGTCACTGGTGGTGTAGTTCCACCTCTGGGCTTAGCTTACTTAGCAGCAGTCCTTTACGAACAAGGTTATAGCGTAAAAATTATTGATGCTCTTGGAGAAGATCCTTATAAATTTTCTTCATGGGGGCCATATAGAATAAGGGGTTTACCATTTGAAAAAATAGTGCAAAAAATTGACCCTGATACGGAATTGGTAGGTATATCTAATATGTACTCATTCGCTTTCATTCTCGTCCAACATTTAATAGACTTAATAAAAAGAGAGTTGCCCAATATTCAAATAGTCCTTGGAGGAGCGCACGCAACAGTTATGCCCCAATATGTTTTAAAAAACACAAAAGCAGATTTTGTTGTCTTAGGTGAAGGAGAAAAAAATATCCTCGAAATTTGTTCAACATTGAAAAAAAAGGTTCTACCCACAAAGATAAAAGGTTTAGCATTCCGAAACAAAAACAAGGTTATTGTTAATGAAGGGAGAAATTTAGTTGAAGACATAAATACAATCCCCATTCCAAAGAGAGATCTGCTCCCAATGGAAAATTATTTTGAGCTAAGGGAACCGCACGGAGCCGCACGAGAAAAGAGATGGACAACTATGATATCTTCACGAGGTTGCCCCTACAAATGTTCATTCTGCAATACCCCCTACATTTGGCAAGGCCTTTGGCGGTCTAGAAATCCAAAATTAGTTGTTGATGAAATAGAAACGCTGGCTCATTCTTATCGGATAAAAGAAATACATTTTGAAGATGAGAGTATGGTGATGAATAGAAATAAAACTCTTGAATTTTGCAGGGAGCTAAAAGCGAGAAAATTAGACATTATTTGGCAACCGAGTAATGGCATAAGAGCGGAATTGGCGAATCTTAAACTATTATCCGCTATGAAACATTCTGGATGTACACACATCACTTTTGCCCCGGAAAGTGGGTCAAAGAGAGTTCTAAATCAAATAATTAATAAAAACCTCAATTTAAATGCTATCACTTCAGCTGTAAGAAACGCCTCTCAGCTAGGCATAAAGACGATGGCTTACTTTGTTATAGGGCTTCCAGGTGAAACGCCCGTAGATATTAAAGAAAGTATAAGGTACGCAAACAAATTAGCTCGATTAGGATTGGATGAAACGGATTTCAGCGTTTTTTCCCCACTTCCCGGTTCTCAACTTTTCTTTGAGCTAGAAAAGCAAGGAAAGATAAGGTTAGACCCAAAATTCTTTTTTGAACTGTTAGCCATGGGTGATGTTTCTTTTGCAAAATCTTGGTCCGAGCATATCTCTGATGAACAATTAAAAAAGTTGAGATTATGTGCATTATTAGAATTCCATGCCAATAAAGCCTTGTTTCATCCATTAAAAGTTATTAAATCATTGTACAATATAAGCAGAGGAGTGCAGGAACTAAAAACGGAAAGAGCGTTAACAACTTTTTTTAGAAGGCATATTAGAAGATAATTTTACATATGAGCTAACCAGCCATTTCTCCGCAGGAAAAGAAAAAAAATTTAGGCGAATACGAAGCTTGCTTATCAACCTCAATCCCAAATTTAATATTCCTAAAAATTTATTTTTATTATTAGGTATAACGGAAGGGTATGCATTCTCGAGGTAGAAATTAACAAAATTTTCTAGCCTGCCTTTTTCCCTTTCTGTTATGCAATTAATGTTAAGGTTATTAAGGTCGCAGTTTCCCCATTCTTCTAATGTTTTAGCTACTTTGCCATAATTGGGATTCAATGCGAATAATGGCGTTCCAGGATAAGGCGTATAAAAAAAGGCGAGAATCCCATGCCGCGGATCAATCTTTTTAATGTTTTCAATAACCTTAATCGTTTTTTTGCGTTCCAACTGAGTTTCCCCCGGAAGCCCCCAGATAAAAGAAAAACGCCCCCTTATATTATTCTGCTTCCCCCACTCTGCAAATTGTAACCAAGTTGCGCTTTTTTCGCCTTTATTTATTTTTTTTAATAATTCATCCGAACCTGATTCGGCCCCTATCAATATACGACTGCATCCGCTCTTTTTTAAGAGGGAAACTAATTCGGGCCCATAATTAACGAGTTGGCTTGCTCGACCATCCGCATGCCACTTTATATTAAACTTATTTTTTATAAAGCCCCTGCAAATTTTTTTTACACGCACTTTATCGACAAAGAAATTGTTATCTTCAAATATTATGCCATTCACTCCGTATCTCTTTTTTAGCTTTTTTATCTCTAGTATAACTCTCTCCGCCTTTAATCCCCGCCACATTCTCCTATAGACTAATGCGTCGGCGCAGAAACCACAGTTATTCGGACAACCACGACTGCTAATAAAGTTTATAGTGTGGGTGTTTAATTCTTGTGTAAAATAATTCGACAGGTCGATAAGGGAGTAATCAATTTGCAGCAAACTATTCACATCTTCTATTTTTCTGTTTTCTGTTTCAATTATTTTATCGTTTTTTTTGAATAATATCCCCTCTACTCCCTTAAGGTCAAATTTTTTCTCCAAGCAATGAACGAGTTCTTTGAATGTATTCTCCCCTTGCCCCTTTACAACAATATCAATATATGGACTACGTATTGTTTGCTGAGGCATTATAGAAGCGTGCCACCCGCCCCAGATTATTGGGATAGAGGGATATTTTTCTTTTATCTTTTGTGAGATTAATAGGCCGTCTTTAATTTGAAAGCCAGTTAAAGCGGTTATCCCCATACATAAACTGCTTTGACATTCTTTTTCAATCAGGTCTAAGTAATCCTGTTCTAGCATACAATCAATTATTTTAATATCATATTCTCCTTTATCCAAAGAGGATGCTAGGGCTAACAAGTTTAGCGGCACCCTGCACCACTTACCAATCAGACTTAGTCTCGGTTGAATCAACAAAATTTTTTTTTTAACCATTTTTTTGTTAAAATATCACTTAGTAAGATATATAAAGATAATGATTTTTAAAGTTTGAATATGAAACTTGTAATCATCATACCTGCATTTAATGAAGCGTCTACAATCTACAAGGTAATAACTGAAATTCCTAGAAAAATTGATGGCGTAAACCAAGTTGAAGTTGTTGTAATAGATGATGGTAGCACCGACGGAACAGTTATGGAAGCGAAGAGGGCGGGAGCGGATAAAATATTTTATCATAAAAAAAATTTGGGTTTAGCACCTTCGTTTAGAAGGGGATTAGAAGAAGCATTGAAATTAGACGCAGATATTATTGTTAATACAGACGCAGATTTTCAATATAACCAAAAAGAAATTCCCAACATTATTAAACCAATTTTAAATAACGAAGCAGACCTTGTTTTAACAGACCGCCAAGTTTGGAAGCTTAACCATATGCCTTTAGCAAAAAAAATTGGGAATACATTAGCCACATCCCTAACTCGCTTTATATCTGGCTACAAAGTGAAAGACTCCCAGTCGGGGTTTAGAGCGTTTTCTAAAGAAGCGGCTCTTAAATTAAATATTTTATCCGATTATACTTACGTGCAAGAAAATATATTGCAAGCGGTTTACAAAAATTTAAAAATAATCCAAATCCCCGTAATGTTTAGAAAAAGAGAAGGTGAGTCACGTTTAATTGGCAGCTTAGGGGGTTATGCAAAAAAGTCCGGATCATTTATGATTCGGAGTTATATTTGGTATAAACCGTTAAAAGTATTTTTGTCTCTTGGAGGCATATCATTTCTTTTAGGATTTATTTTGGGTTTACGTTATATTTACTTTTATTTTCTAGAACAATCTTCTGGTCATCTACAGTCCTTAATTTTGGCCACGATACTAATAGTTCTAGGCTTCCAAACAACTTTATTAGGTCTAATTTGTGATGGTGTTACAGCAAATAGGCGTGTAAATGAAGAATCACTCTATTTATTAAAAAAACAATTTTGGCTAAAAAAGTTTAAATAAACATTTGTGAGCACATTTTTATGTTTAAAATAAAAAATTTTTGCAAAACATCACTCCCTCTTGTAGCTATACTTTGCTTTGCATTTATTATGCGTTTGATATTTTCTAACTTTATGCTGATTATGGGGAGTGATTCTGCAGGGTATATCCTTATAGCAAAAAAAATATTTTTTGAACACCACTTTTTTGCATACCATTTTGGTAACTATATCTTATTTCGCCAACCAGCTTATCCAATCCTAATAGGGATATTCAACTTATTCTTTAATAATTTGGAATTGGCTGCAAAGTTAGTTTCTATAACACTAGGCACTTTGATTATAATCCCCACTTACCTGTTCACCAAAAAGTTTTATGATGACAAAGTTGCAATTGCGGCTTCCTTACTAATCGCCATTTATCCTGTTTTGATCACAGATTCAATATCCATTATGAGCGAGGCTACATACACCCTTTTTTATTTAATAGCTATTTTTGTTGGTTTTTACTCAATTAAAAAAGAAAGCCCTAAACTTTTTTTTATTACTGGACTAATTATGGCTTTAGCCTATTTAACAAGAGTTCAAGGCTTTATCAATCCATTTGTAATGGCGGGAATAATTTTAGTATGGTTTAGAAGTTTAAAAAAATTTTTTTTATATGGTTTTCCTTTGCTTATAGGTTTTTTACTTCTATCCTCGCCTTTTCTTTTTTATTTGCATAATATCACTGGCAGTTGGACACCAGACGGCCATAATTCTTTCTCTGGAGGCTATGTCCCCGCATCCATAGAAGGCACTTTTTATGAAGAATATGCTTCTAGAGAACCTCAACCAGAATATGTGTCTGTTTTACAAAAGATTTTTAGAATGAATACAATCAGTGGATTTAGACAGCTTTATGAAGAATATTTACCCTCGTTGCTCCCAGTCTTGGTTATTATCCTTATTTCTTTGGGAATGTTTTCTAATAGATGGAATAAACAAATTTTTTTCCGAGAGGGGTATTTTTTAGTTTGGTTTTTTTCTCTATCCACTTTCTACGCTTCTATATGGAATCTAGCTCGATATTATACAATATTCATCCCTATTTTTTTGATTTATGCAGCAAAAGGGGTAATAATGCTGAAACATAAACTTAAGCTTCCGCAGACCTTAATTTTTGTTATTTTGTTAATATCGTTTATTCCTTCTTATCTCCTTCTTCCACAGTATATTTTAGGCGGCTATGAACATTTCGAATGGAAGGAAGCAGGGGAATGGCTAAAAAAATCAGGAGAAACTAATATTTCTCTCTTAACAATGAAACCTCAAATCTATTTTTATGCTGGATCTGAAGGCAGATTTTATGCTATACCCCCAAGAATGGAATATAATGAAATAATTG
>JACQSW010000149.1 GCA_016211095.1 Candidatus Woesearchaeota archaeon
ATTTATAAACGTTACTCACAAATAATCTTTTTTTTTGGAACCGCGTTGCCACAAATTTTTTAAATAAGCAACCCACCATTAAATCTTTATGTATAATTTTAAAGAAGTGGAAGAGCATGTGCTAACCTTTTGGGAGGACAATCAAGTTTACGCTAAAGTTAAAGGCAAGAATAAGGTTGGCAAAAAATTTTACTTCTTACAAGGCCCGCCATACACAAGTGGAAGGCTTCATATTGGTCACGCATGGAACAATTCCCTAAAAGATATCGCTTTGAGATACAAGCGAATGAAGGGATTCAATGTTTGGGACAGGGCGGGATATGACATGCATGGCCTGCCAACTGAAAACAAGGTGCAGGCAAGCCTCAAACTTAAATACAAAGAAGACATCGTCAAATATGGCGTCGGCAAATTCATAAAGGAATGCATAAATTTCTCGGTAACTAATGCGCAGATGATGGACAAGGATTTGTGGAGGCTGGGGGTGTGGATGGATTATCCTAAGGCCTACTACCCAATCAGGAATTCTTTCATAAGCGGGGAGTGGTGGCTGATAAAAAAAGCGCATCAAAACAAGCGGCTTTACAAGGGGAAAAAAGTTATGCATTGGTGCGCAAGCTGCGAAACAACTTTAGCAAAACATGAACTAGAATACGAATCAGTCAAGGAAAATTCTATCTTCTTAAAATTTAAGGTTAGGGGAACAAAGAATGATTACCTTATTATTTGGACAACGACCCCTTGGACGATTCCGTTTAATTTGGCAGTCATGGTTCATCCGGAATTTGAGTATGTAAAAGCTAAGGTTGATGATGAGGTTTGGATCCTTGCAAAGGTCTTAGCGGGCACGATGATTGGGATGGTTGCTAACAAAAAAATGGTTGTTCTGGAAGAATTAAAAGGAAAAGAATTAGAAGGATTAAGATACGAGCATCCATTTTACGAGGAATTGGAACAGCAATACAATGAGCTAGCGAGAAAATCAAAAAACATCCACACTGTAGTCTTATCCGAACATTACGTAACTTTAGATGCAGGTTCAGGGCTGGTTCACTGCGCCCCGGGCTGCGGCCCAGAAGACTATGAGGTCGGCCAAGCATATGGCTTGCCCCCATTCAACAACCTCGATGAGAAAGGGCTATTCTTTGACATGGGGAAATTTACCGGCTGGAAAGCCAAGGATGATGACAAAAAATTTGTTGAAGAATTAAAAAACAAAAAAAGCCTAATCGCAATAACGCCAGTTGAGCATGATTATGCTCACTGCTGGAGATGCCACAACCCCGTAGTTTTCAGGACAACCCTCCAATGGTTCCTAAAAATAGAAGACTTAATACCAAAAATGCTGGAGTCAGCTGAAAAAATAAATTGGGTGCCAAAGCAGGGAAAGCAATCATTCCACAATTGGATAAAAGCATTGAAAGACAACTCAATATCTCGGCAAAGATTTTGGGGTGCGCCTCTCCCAATTTGGGAATGTGAATCATGCAAATCAATAGAAGTTGTTGGTTCGATAGAAGAGTTAAAGCAAAAAGCAACAACAAGCCTTCCTGAAGATTTGCACAAGCCATGGATAGATGGAGTTAAAATCAAATGTGGATGTGGCTCACAAATGCAGAGGGTTCCAGATGTTTTAGATGTCTGGATAGATGCAGGCACACTTTCTTGGAATTGCTTAGACTACCCGTCGCGGGAAGACTTTTTTAAGGAGCTGTTCCCCGCAGAATTCATACTTGAAGCGACAGAGCAGGTTAAACTTTGGTTTAGCATGATGCACATATGCTCAGCAGTTGCTTTGAACAAGCCCTGTTTCAAAAATGTTTACATGCACGGAATGATTTTAGACTATCAGGGGATGAAGATGAGCAAATCATTAGGCAACATCATTTCCCCATATGAAGTTGTGGACAAGTACGGCGCAGACGTTTTAAGGTACTACATGTGCGGCATGAGCGCAGGCGAAAACATAAATTTTAACTGGGAAGACGTCAAAATAAAACAGAGAAACCTCTTTGTATTGTGGAATATACACAAATACTTGATAGATCTGCATAAAGAAACCACTTTTGACCCCGAAAATGCCAAGGCTAAGCTTGGGATTGAAGAGAAGTATATTCTTTCAAGGCTGCATTCTACTCTAAAAGAAGTTAGTCAGCTATTCGAAGAGTACAAGCTTGACGAAACTATCTCTGTTTTAGAAAAATTATTCCTAGACCTCTCAAGGACATATATCCAGCTCGTGAGGGACAAAGTTGGAGTTGGATCAGAAGAGGAAAAAATGGCAGTGACTTACGCCCTCTACAAAACCCTCTTAGAATTAGTGAAAGCATTTTCAACAATAGCCCCTTTCTTATCTGAAGAAATCTACCAAAATTTAAAGGAAGAATTCAAGTTAAAAGAAGAAAGCATCCACCTTTATTCATGGCCGAAATATAAACAGGCACAAATAAACCAACAATTAGAAAACGAAATGGTTGTTGCAAGCAACATAATACAGGCTGTTCTTGCAGCGAGAGAAAAAGCGCAGCTGGGAGTTAGGTGGCCTATCCAAAAAATGACGGTCCTTACACAAAACAAGGAAGCAAGGGCAGCGATTGAACGCCTTTCTAAACTGATACTTTACCAGACCAACATCAAAAATTTGGAAGTGAAAGAAAAAGTTGAAGGCGTCGAGATTCAGCTTAGCCCAAACAAAGGATTTATCGGGAAAGAATTCAAACAAGATGCGCCAAAAATCTTGGCAAAAATAAATGACGCAGCGCTGCAAAAAATTTATGCCGAAGGCAAGTGCGACATCGACAATTTTGAATTAACCACAAAGCACATTAATTTTTTAGAAAAACTGCCAGAAAACCTAACCTCCGCCCCATTTAAGCATGGATATGTTTACATCGACACAAAACTCACCGCAGAATTGGAAAGCGAAGGATTCTGCCGAGAAATAATTAGGCGAATCCAAAACGCGCGAAAAGATGAAAGCCTGAAAAAAACAGATGTTATCCAATTAGCAATTCACTCAGCCTACAGCTTAGCGAAGTGGGAGGGGGAGATAAAGAAAAAAGTAGGCGCAAAAAGCATAGCCTGGAAAAAACACGCATTCAAAAAGTCTTGGCAGGAAGAAATAAAGAACCAAACATTTGAGATAAGCCTAGAAAAAATCTAAATTTTCTTATTGTTTTTGCCTTAAAGCGTCGCGTTCGGCCATCTCTTTTTCGTCTAAAACTTTTGAAAAGCATTCCGCTTTGCTTTCCCAATAATAGTAGCAGTTATCTTTGAAAAGTTTCCACCTGAAACATTCTTTGCAGTTGTCATTCATTTTAACACCCACCCCTAATTTAACC
>JACQSW010000152.1 GCA_016211095.1 Candidatus Woesearchaeota archaeon
AAAGAATATATATCTTACTTAGGAAATTCTTATTTGTTTTTTGAGTTATTGAAGTTTTCCTATTCAGTAAAACACCAGCTTAATTCACCAAGAAAAATCTTCTTAGTAGACTCAGCATTCAACCAAATATGCGGGGCAAACTTTTCAGAGAACAAAGGAAAAATAGTTGAAAACATGGTGTTTATTGAATTAAAAAGAAGAAAGAAAGATGTATTTTATTATGCCAAAAAAAACGAATGTGATTTTATAACAAAAGAAGGAACAAAAATAACAGAAGCCATACAGGTATGCTACACCTTAAATAAAGAGAATAGGGAAAGAGAAATAGCTGGCTTATTAGAAGCAATAGACGAATTTAAGCTGAAGAGAGGATTAATGCTAACTAACGAACAAACAGAAGAGATAAGCATAGGCAACAAAAAGATAATAGTCCTGCCCATATCCAAATGGCTGTTAGAGTGACGCCCCCCCTGGTTGGCAGTGCCCCACCCACATTGTAGGGGTTAGAATTCATCCATAGGCTAAAAGCCAATGATTTTTCTTCCGACAAGGAAGTATAAAAGTTGAAGCCTATTTTGGTCACGCATTTTCAAGCAGAATATCGTCCTTCGAGGGACAATCTTTACGGTAAAGCTTTTTTTACAATTTTTGGAGTGTTTACGTCGAAGCTTTCCACATACGAAAAAGGAAAAAATTAATTAACGGCTAAACCCCTTCTTTCTTTTGTTTGTTTATGAAAAAAAAGGTGTTCAACAAAAAAGGCATGGAGATGTCTATCATCAAATACCTTTTTGGCATGCTTGCCGGGGCGTTAATCCTGATATTCTTTTTTAGCTTCGCAATGAAGCATAAGGGTATAAGCGAAAATTTGGAGTCTAACCAGCTTGTTTTCAGCTTTGATGATGCATTGACTGCTTTCGGCGCAAGCGGGGACTCAAACAAGGAATACCTTTTTACCCAGCCGACAGAGCTAATTTTTTCTGAGGGCACTGTTTCGAGCAAGGGGAGTGTTGCGAAGAAAACTGAGAAGGTTGTTTTCAGCCGGGAAAGGGTTGTGGGCAAAAAGTTGCTGGCGTGGACGAAGAGGTGGAAGTTTGTTTTCAGCGTGGAAAACTTCTTTTACTTAACCAATGATAGGGTAAAAATTTATTTGGTTTACAACAGCAAGGATTCTTCCCAAGATTCTGAAAGTTTTGTTAAGGATTTGCTGGAGGGCGGGGAGAGCGTGCCTACAAGATTCCACATCGAAGCAATAGACTATAATAATCTGAACCAAAAAAAGGCTGTTGATGATTTGAAAAAGATGCTTGGCAACTTTGACGAGATAAGATTTGTGTTTTTCTCAAATCCTGGCAAATTAGTGATTAGCCTTCCAGAAAAGCTTGGCAAGGTTTACCTTATGAGGGTTGATCCGAAAGATAATGGCAAAATTATTTTTCTCAGTGAAAACAGCTCAGAGGGCATTTATTTGGGTAAGGAGATGATGTGGGGTGCAATTTTTAGCGGCAACGCGGGCATTTATGAGTTTAATGTTAAGCGGGCGCTTGGCAGGCTGGGGGACGTTTCGGGGATTTATGCCCAGAAAACAAATTTTTTGACAGCCAAAACCCCCCCTGAGTGCGATAATTATTATAATGGCATAAAAAGCAACTTAGCTGGATTGAAGGCTTTGGCTGAGAGCCAGGAATTGGAAGATGTTGCCCCTTATGTTGAGTTTGAAGAGGCGTTAAAGAGAAACGTGGAAGATTTGAGCGCTGAGTGCCCGGAGGTTTTCTAAAAATCATGAGGCGGGCTCAGGTTGAGATGATGGAGATGATTATTGTTTTGTTCATATTTTTTGTTATGCTAGCAGTTGGCTTGTACTATTATTATAGTTTCAGCGCAAAGGGCATTCAGAGCGCGGCTGAGGAGACTAAGGCTATGAGTGGGCCTGTATTAATTGCTTCTCTCCCTTATCTTCCTGATTTTCAGTGCAGCTTTGGGGGGAGCGATGAGAACTGCGTTGATGTTGTTAAAATTTTGAGCTTTGACGGAAAGAAGGGTTATGCTTCTTTGTTTGATAGGAAAAAAATTTATGTTAAGCTGGCTTTTCCGCCGCCAAAGGGTGGCGTGGAGGATGTGTTGTGTGATGGGGCAAAGTTTAACAGCTTGGATTTTCCTGATAATTGCGGCTATTTTTTGATCAAGGATTATGATACTAAGGGTAAGCAGGTGAGGATTTTTTCAACGCCTATTCCGCTTTACTATCCGGATAGGTATATTATTGGGGAGTTGGTTGTGGAGGCAGTTTTATGAGGAGGGCTCAGGTTGAGATGATTGGGTTGCTTATCATAGTTTTTTTGCTGATAGTGGTTGGATTCTTTTTTTTGCAGTTAAGCAAGCCTAAGGAGTCTAATGTTGAGGCGGGTAAGGAGAGTGTTAGGGTTAATTCTTTGTTGAATGCTATGAAGAAGTTCACTGTTTGTGAGGGCTATTCTTTAAATGATGTTTTGGCGAATTGCGAAAATGGTGATGCAGCTGTTTGCGGGGCAAGTTCAAGCTGCGGCTTGGCTAAGGATACGGTTAAGAATATAAGCGATGCCTTGCTCGTCACTTATAATTATAAGTTTGTTGTTGATGAGCTGGCAAATTTTGAGGTTTCAAGCGGCAGGTGTGTTGAGGGTGTTGATAAGATTTCTAGCGCTGAGTCTTTCCTTTCTGTTGGCGGGGGGAAAAAGCTTACTTTGAGTTATAGTTTTTGTAAGCGGGCGGCTGATTCTTCCTCAAAATAGTGGTGTTTTTTTAGTGGGTAAGATGAAGTATTACAACCAAAATAATAGCTACAATAAAGTGATTAAAAACCTCACTTTTTGGGTTAAAATGCGTCCAGAAGCCCTGACAAGCCAAAATTCGCTAAAAAAAGCCAAAAAATAACCTCTAAACCATAGAAATTCTTATAAAGCAAGCAAATAACTAAAAGGTTAGTCATAAAAGCTTTAAAGAGATATTGCTATACAAGACAACAACCCAAAAGCTTAAATATGACCCACAAAAAAGTTAAAGCAACCTGCAAAAAAAGTTTTGCAGAAAAAAAAAACAGATGATTAAAACACTAGGAGGTGTTTTTTAATGCAAGAAAAATTTGTGCTGAAAGCAATAAAGAAAGTAGCTGCAATTAGCACAGGAATAGCTATGCTGGGCGCCACCCTAACAGGAGCAATGGCACTAGACTTAGCAGATTACCCAGCGCCATTCGTTAGCGCGACAGGGATATACGACAATGCAAACGTATTCGTCGTAGGTGCAAACGCAGCAGCAGCAGACACACTAGGATTAGCAGACATAACAACAAGCCTGCAATACCTAGCAAAAACAGAAGTAGCAAGCAGCGGAACAGTAGTAGTCGTTGGCGGAGACCAAAAATTAGCAGACATACCACTAAAAATTGGCCTTAACGACACAACAGACGGATTCACCCAAACAGTAGATGATTCCGACCTAGAAAGCTTCTTGGACACAACGTTAAACATAAACATGAACGATGAAGACGAAGACTACGATATACACGAAGAAATAACTCTAGGTGGAGCAACAGGCTCAACAGGATCAGAAACAATAGCTGTCGAAACAGGGCTAAGCTTTGGATTAAGACAAAGGGAAGAATGGAAAGAAAGAGTTTTCATACCAATAATGAGAAACTCTATCAAATACAACTTCAAGTTTGACGAAAACTTGAAAGACGCAAACTTCTTCACAACAACCAACGGAACATTCGGAAACACAATCAAGATGCCGTTCCTAGGCAAAACCTTAGAAGTTGCATCTGCAACAAACACAACTGTAACAGTAAACGTTGGAGACAAATTCCAGCTAAAATCTGGAGACAGCGTCGAAATTGAGGGCAAAAAAATAACCTTCCACCAGGCAGGTAACAGCAAAGCCTTAATCGAAGTTGATGGAAGCACCGCAACTGTTTCAGACAACGATGATGAAGTCATCAACGGCCTAGAAGTCAGGGTAGAAGACCTACTTGACGAACAAGGCATAGAATTCGATGCGGTAACCTTATGGGTTGGAAAACAAGCTAGGGAACAATATAAGGACAACGACCCATTCGTTGGTGAAGACCAAACAGACCCACTATGGAGATGGGACTTGGCGAGCTTAAACACCAATAACCCAACAATCGGCATATTATGGGACCTAAACATCGACACAGAAAATGAGCGAGCAAACCCATTGATACAGCACCCAATATACGAAGGCGAACAAATCTGCCTACCCTGGGACTATGCTTGTATTAAGTTTGATAGCCTAAAAATCGACAAATACCAAGATTACGAAGTAGACTTCGACACAGTAGACCTATACAACGACACGTCGAGCTCAGCAACAGCAATTAGGACATCTGCGAACGTAATCAAGATAAATGCGGTTGGGGCGTCAGCAACAGGTTTACTAGCGCAAACAAGCCCAGATGACACAACGTTAACAAAAACAGACACAATCTATATTGAAGCCAACAGCACAAGGGTAAACGTCTACAGAAGAAAACAAGACGAAAGCAAAGCTGTGTTAGCAAAATCGAACGTATCGACAGACACAGGCGGCAACACGCTTGGATTCAAAATAGATTACAGGGATTCAACGTTCCCAGTGTACCTAAACACCTTCCAAGGTGAATCTGGAGCGAGAAGCTTTAACTTAACGTTCCAAACGGAACAAAGCAACGACAACAACCTAACCGTCTTCTTCAAGGAAGATGCGGCGAACAGCTTCAAATACTTAGGGCACGAACAAGGCTACACAACCACAACAAAAGACATATACTACCTAGGAACAAACGCTGTAGACATAAGTAACTGGAAAGAAAACACTAGAACAGTCGGTGGAATAATGATAAAGGATCCGGAAGCAGACGCAAGCTCGGACACATTCCACTTTAGCGTACCAGCTGATGACAAAGAATTCAAAGCTAACATCATCATAAGCGCTAAAGGGAAAACCGGAGTAGAAAAATCCGGCAAATCGTACATACCGACAAAAGTAACGCCAGTAACTAAACTACACACAGAAATAAGCGACCCAACAGCCTACAATCTAGTAGTGGTTGGCGGACCATGCGCAAACCCATTAGCAGAAGACCTATTCGGGTACACATGCAGTGGTTGGGCATTCAAGACCGGAGAAGCAGTAGTTAAGTTGGTAGCGAACGGGGACCACGTAGCAATGCTGGTCGCTGGAACAACAGCAGACGATACAAGAAGAGCTGCTAAAGCAGTCGCTAACTACGATAGCTACAAATTCAAAGGAACTGAAAAGGTAGTTAAAGGTACAAGCGCAACCGACATAATGGTTGAATAAGCCTAAAAAGCTTTTTTTTCTTTTTATTTTTTTTTCTAACAATTTTTCTTTCAAAAAAAAATGTTATATATGAAGTGGTATAAAAATGTTGAATAATATCAGCTATTTCCCAATCTTCGGCAAGCCTTTAATGATGTATTTAGGGATAATCACTTTGGCTTCTTTCTTATTTACCGCATCCATATCAATAATGAACAAAAAAGGCATACACGCTATACCGTTTAAGTGGCACCCTCGCATGGCAATAATTTCTATAACCCTCGCATTAATCCATGGAACTCTCGGGGTATTAGCTTACATCAAATGATTAAAATATAACTACCGAACTTTCGGGCTAAGTGTAGAATTATCCACTTTTCAAGCGAAATGCTTACAGGTCTATATTTGCTTGAGGTATTTCTTGTGTATGCTTAGGTATCTTCTTGCGAAATAGTTAAAAAATTGGTTCTCGTCCTTTCTTAGGGCTTTGTAGTAAGATTTTCTTTTTTGGTACTCAATTATGATCAGAGGGTATTTGTTGCGCCATAATATGCTGTTCATTATGAGCCTGCCGACCCTGCCATTTCCGTCCCCGAAGGGGTGTATCTTTTCGAATTTATAATGGGCTCTAGCAGCTAGTTCAACAGGATTCATTTTCTTATTAGTTTGGCAAAATTTGATGAAACCCTTTATCAAGCTTTCAACATCTTGCCAGTCTGGGGCACGGTAGTCACCAACTCTTACGAGATAGTCCCGCAACTTGCCAGCTATGTCTTTCTTCGTATTTTTAAACAATTCTTTATGCCATTTCAGAATTGTGTGAAAGTCAACATCTTCTCTTTTTTTTAGCATTTCAAGAAAAACTTTAACATGATCCTCAGTTTCTTTTATGTCTTTTAATGGCTTGTTTGGGGCTATGTCATTTTCTATTAATTCTCTTGTCTCTTCAAGGGTTATTGTTGAACCTTCTATTGCGTTAGTGTTGTAAGTGAAGGCTATCGCAATCTGTTCTTTCACTTTTTCCTTTATCGAATTAGGGTATTTGTTCCATTCTTTTTGGAATCCTTTTCGTATTTTTTCAAATAGGACGAACAAGTTAGCTTTGTTGCATTCTTCAAGAAAAAATTGTTTTGCCACTTCAATATCTGGAGGAATAGTTTTTCCGAGATACTTTTCCTTTGTTACAACTTTGCCTCTTTTCCTAAAAGAATGCTGTATGTAGTAATACTTTTTTCTCTTAATAACCCTCATACCCTGCTATCCCATTACAAAGTATTTAAATTTTTTGTTTTTTGATAATATGTAATGGTAACAATACAAAGTTTAGGCGCCCCCCCCCCCCCCC
>JACQSW010000151.1 GCA_016211095.1 Candidatus Woesearchaeota archaeon
AAATGCCTTTTTCTTTGTCACTTTTTTCTTTACTGCTTTTTTAGGCGTTGCTTTTTTCTTTGTCACACCTTTCTTTTTTCTTACTAAAACCATCTAATTCACCTCTTATTTTCAAAATTGATAGAGTAATATAGCCAAAACTTGTATAAAAATATTGCTATGCTCCAAAAACTATTATTTCATAAACATCTTTTTAAAATTGATGAAAACTATTTTTTGCGCTTCTTCAAAGGTTATTTTTTTGATTTCCGCAATTTTTTCTACAACAATCTTGACAGATTTAGGTTCGTTCCTTTTGCCCTTCTCCGGGCTTAGCACAGGCGCGTCGCTCTCGCTTAAAACACTTGTTAGGCGTATTTCTTCAACTAATCGCTGGAACTGGGTCGCATGGTTAATGATTGGGGGAATGGAAAAAGAAAATCCTGCATCCTCCAATTTTTTTGCTAAATTCAGTTTTCCAGTAAAACAATGCATGATAACTTTCTTTAGTTTTGTTGTTTGCAATATCTCAAAAACGTCCTTCTCTGCCTTCCGAGAGTGAATGATGGTTGGAACTTTTAGTTTCTCTGCTAAGCCCAAAAATTTTTCGAATACAGCTTTTTGTTTTTTTTCATCAATGCCCTGGCTGAAATCAAGCCCAACCTCACCAATAGCTATTGGACTATTTTTTTTAATAAATTCTATTTCTTTTTCTATTTCTTCCAAACTTAAGTCTTTGATCAAAAAAGGGTGTAAGCCCAAGGCGGGTTTTACTATGTCAAACTTCTTGCTTATCTCCAAGGTTAAGCGATTCGTTTCTATACTTACTCCGTTGCTGATTATGTTTACTAAGCCAATTTTTTTAGCAGAATCTATGACCTCCCCTAAATCTTTTTCAAAAATTGGGTCAGCTAGGTGTGTGTGGACATCGACAAACATGCTTCTTTTCTTTTTGTAAACTACAATTTAAATAGTTTCTTCTGCCTACTTATCTCAATAAAATGGGAAATATTGTTGTTGTTGCACAAGAGTTTTCGAATCCAGGGAATTGCGGAGCTTTGGCGAGGGTAATGAAAAATTTTGGTTTAAACAAACTAATCTTCCTAAACCCAAAATGTGATTACTTGTCGAAAGAGGCGTTGGATAGGGCTACACATGCCAAGGCGATTCTTAAAGAAGCGAAGGTTGTAGCAGATTTTGGAATGCTTACAAAAAATTTTGATTATGTGGTTGGGACAACAGCAATAATTGCGCGTGATTATAACGTGACGCGTTTGTCAATCACTCCCGAACAATTTGCTGAGATGCAGATAAAAAGCAAAGTGGCTTTGATAATTGGGCGGGAAGCAGCAGGCATGACCAATGACGAGCTTAAGGAGTGCGATTTAATAGTCCATATACCTTCCTCGATAGATTATTCTACTTTGAATGTGTCTCATGCTGCGGCAATAATTTTTTATGAACTATTCAAACATAACAAGGAAGCCAAAGTGAAGGCGGTTGTGTTTGCTGGCGCTAAGGACAAAAATGTATTGGTGCAAAAAATTTATGAAGCTTTAGATAAAATGGGCTTTTCGAGCAAGGAAAAAAAGGAAACGCAAAGGATTGTTTGGAAGCGGGTCGTAGGGAAGGCGTTGCTTACGAGAAGGGAAGCTTTTGCTTTGTTTGGCTTTTTTAAAAAAATAAAATGAAAGTTGGAATAAAGATTTACTCACACAACGTGAATTATATCCGTAAGGGAATTGATTTTGTGGATTTTTTAGATGTTCTTCCAGAGCCAAATTTTAAAATTGATCCATTGAAAGAGTATTCTATACCTTTCGTTGTTCACGCTCCTCATTTCGCATTTAATGTTAATCCGGCAGATGCAATGTTAAAGCAGTATAACCTAGATACTTTGCGAAGCGCTTTGAGAGCAGCAGACACCCTTGAGGCGGACAAGGTGATTGTGCATCCTGGAGAGTTAACGAATAATCATACTTCTTTGCAAAATAGTTTGTCCATTTTTAGGGAGCTTGATGATGCCCGCATATTAATAGAGAATTTGCCCTATGCTTACTTTCGTAAAGTGGCGGGCCACCAATTATGTTCCAATCCGCAAGAGCTCAAATACTTTTGTCACGAATTAGGTTTAAATGTTTGTTTTGATTTGGGCCATGCTTGCGCTACTGCGGCAACAATGAAATCTGATTACAAAAGTTTTGTTAAAGAATTTTTTAAACTGAAAATAAGTCATTTTCACTTATCCGACAGTAAAGTGAGCAGCGAATC
>JACQSW010000017.1 GCA_016211095.1 Candidatus Woesearchaeota archaeon
ATTTTGAGGTAGGCATTTTTTACCTGTCGCGCATTCCATCCTGCTTTGGTTAGGTTGCTTGTTATTTCTTCTTTTTTCATCCCTTTCTGTATCGCTTTTTCGATGTATTCTTTCATTGTTTTTAGCTCGGCCTGTTTTTGTGGCGGGCTGCTTGTTATTTTTGTTAGTTGCTTGTGCCAGGCTAATTCTTCGAAGGCGAATTGGGCTTGTTTTTCTGACCATCCGCTTTTTAGCAGGGCTTCTGTTATTTTGTCATCGGCTGCCCCTTTTTCTTTTGATGATTTGATGTAGTCAGTTACTGCTTTTAGGTCTGCATCGTTTTTGAACGGGTTTTTTCCCCTTGTTAGTTCCCTGAAATTTCCTGGCCCCCTGTAGAGGTTTAGGTAGAATGCAATTATTATAACGACGGCTATTATGCTTATTATTAGCCACCACGGCCTTTTTGGCTTGCAGTCTTGCGGGCAGCTAAACTTGTCTTCTAGCGGCGTTGTGCATACTCTGTCACCGCATTCCACTTTTTTCTCTTCGGGTGGCTGTTCTTCTCCTTCTTCAGGCGTAAAGATTATTGTTTTTAAGTCATTTACGTCAACGTCTAAGTTGTTGTCTATGATGTAGTAATACGTTTTTTCGCTTCCGCTGCTTAATGATGGGAGTTTCCATTTGAGTATTGGGTCGTCTTTGACGGTGATTGGGGCTTCCCCCTCTTCAAAGATTAAGTCATCTGTGGAGGGCGCAGCATTTTTTTCTATTATTTCGTATACGTCAACATCTTTCAGGTTCTCTAAAGCCTTGATTGTTTTTTTAACGAGGTGGCCGTTGAGTTCTTCGCTGTTTCCCCTCTTGATGCTGAACTTTTTTAGTTCTGTAGTTACTTGAATTTTTTGTTGCATGAAGTATACTTCTTTTGATTCGTATCCTTCTGGCACAATTTCGCTTATTATTTGGTTTGGCTCGATGGATAGTGTGTCGGTGAAGCTCTTAATGAATTTTGCAGATTTGATTGCAGCAGAGGTTAGGTTGTCAACTTCTTTTTTGATGCTTGTTAATTCCTGCGTTTGTTCATTTCTCGGGGCCGAGCTTATCTTAAGCGCCCCAAGCCTGCTTTCAAGTGTGGATAAGGCTGCTAAGTCGTCATTTATTTCTGTGCCGAGTTTTGAAATTTCAACAATTTTTTGGATGTTGGCGTCTTGGCCGCTGATTATATTGTTAAGCGCTGATTTTGTTTCTTGCAGCTTTTGTTCAACTTCTCCGAGTTCGGTTGGTGTTGCGTTTTTGTAAGTTATTATTGGCACTGATGATTTGTTGGAGTTTCCTATCCATGCTTCTAGGAGGCTGACCTTTGAGTCTCCGCTAAAATTTGCGGGAGAGGTTAAATTTGAAAAGATTGTTAGCGGCAGGATGGCAAGGCTTGAGGCATTTGACAAATCAACAAAGCCCAACTCGTATATTGTTGGTGGGGTTGTGTTAGCTTCGTAGAATTTGTCTGTGCTTTCAGGCGCTTCTGCAAACACATAATTCAGTGATAAGGATGACAAAACTATTTTTCCTTCCCCTTGGCCGCCAACTTTGAATGTCACTAAGCAGTTTTCTCCGTCGAACGTTTGGCAACTAGCAAGGTAGCCGTCTGCTCCTGCAATTTTTTCTTTTAGGAATGTTAACGATGTTTGCAGGTTAGCGGTTAAGGTTGTTGTTGATGAGAATGTTCCTGTGTAGTTTGCGGGATTGACCTTGATGAAGTAGTCTCTTGCGCTGGCAACGCAGCTTAGCTGGGATGCTAGCGGGCTCTGGATTTCGTCGCAGGTGTAAGCTGATTTTGGAGTGAGCTTGTCAGCAACCAACTCAAAAGTTGAAACTCCCGCAACCTCATCTGCAAATTGCGAATAAACACATATCAAATTATTTCCGTTAATAGCGTATTCTGTTTGGATTTCACAGCTATTCCAACTGGCAGGGGAGTTTACTGCTGGTTCTGGTAGGTCGCATCCTACATCGACCAAGGCTTCTGCATCTTGCCCGCTAAGTGAAGTTATTCTTAGCAAAACCGCTTTTATATCATCATTAGCTGTTAGTTTTTTGTATTTAGCAGAAATGTTGAACCTGTTAGCGTAAGGGAGGTTTATTAGTTGGCAATACCCTGTTGTGTTCTTAGTTATTCCATTCATTGTTGTGTCTAATGTTCCCTTAAGCCCATCAGGGTTAACTTCTTCGCCCCATCCTACAAAACTGCCAAGGTAACGCCATTCGTTGCTTTCATCCTCTAAGAAGTCGATGTAAGGGAATTTTAGGTAATTATTGTTATAGCTTTGGCCTGAAATGGCAAACTCAATAGTTTGTATCTCTTGAACCTCCTTAGGTATCACTATGCCTATCCTCTTTGGCGAGTCTGCCGTGATTGTTAAAACTTTTTGAGTCGCGGGATTTGTGCCTATTAATGACCCTGCAGTTTTTTTGTAAGAGGCGTTAATCTTGTCAAGCGCTTCAGAAATTTTTAGTTGGAAGAGGCTGTTGTCTAGCTTCAGGTTAAGCGGGGTGTCTGCTGAGAATGAAGAGTTAAAAATAATTTGGAACTCGCCAACGATTGCTTCGTTAGGCATAAAATTTGTTCTTGCCAGGCTTATGTTGATTATGGGTGGTGTTTCTTGGCCTGCTAAGGAAAAGTTTATTGCTAAAATAGAAATAGCCAAAATTAGAATTACGCTAAATCCAGCTAATTTGTTAAAATTTTTTTTGGTAAACACTTCCTTAACACCTTCTCTTTTTCCCACCAGAATTTAATAGTGGGGACAATATATAAGATTTTCTGCCTGAAACAGATTACGAATAAATATTTATTCTTCTCTGAAACAGTTCTTATTCGCAGCAAAGCGGATAAAGGCAAAATTATTTAAACAACCACATTTTTGTTTGAAACGCTAATGAATCGGTTTGAACCATTTTATTTTAAGCATTACAAAAAATTTACAATCATCCCAGTATTTTTGCTCCTTTTAGCTATTGGAGTATTATTTTTTAATTATGTAAAAACTGGCGACATTATAGACAAAGATGTTTCTTTAAAGGGCGGATTAACTATAACTGTGGCCACGGGCAAAACTTTTCCTGATCTTGAGAACTATTTGAAGTCGGAATTTAAGGAAGGAGATTTTTCTGTCAGGCAGCTAAAAGAGTTCGGAACTGACAAACAGCAAGGCCTAATCATTGAAGCGAGCAACATTAAAGAAGGTACGCTGAAGAAAAAACTTGAAGAAAAAATGGGGCTTAGCTTAACGCAAGACAACTATTCTGTTGAAGAGATGGGTTCAAGCCTAGGCGAATCGTTCTATAAGCAAATGATAACAGCCATACTCCTCGCTTTCATCTTAATGGCCGTGGTGGTTGCCATATCTTTCCGAACTTTCATACCATCTTTTGCTGTTATTTTTTCCGCATTCACCGACATGGTTGTAACATTGGCTATAATCAGCGTATTAGATTTTAAGCTTTCAACTGCCGGCCTAGCCGCCCTCCTGCTCCTGATTGGCTACTCAATTGATACAGATATCTTGCTAACAACTAAAGTTTTGAAAAGAAGAAAAGAAGGGGAAGTCTTTGATAGGATGGTTGAATCAATGAAAACCGGTTTAACGATGACAGCTACAACAATAGTGGCCTTGCTTGTCGGCTACTTGGTGTCAAACTCTTTTATCCTAAAAGAAATGTTTGCAATTATAATCATTGGCTTGCTCATTGATGTATTAACAACTTACCTAATGAATGCTGGAGTGCTCGTTTGGTATGTGAAGAGGAAACATGGCTAAACTAAGAAGAATATTAACTCTGCGCGTATGGCTCGTTTTGATAGCTGTCCTGCTATCATTAATAGCGATAAACCCTTCCCCATCAGCGCAAGGCGTTCAAATAAAAAGCGTAGAAAAGGGAAGCATTGAAATTGACAGCGGCTTAGCAGTTGGGCAAATAATAAAAACTGTCAATGATAAACAAATCAATACCCTCCAAGATTATTATGAGTCTATAAAAGAGTTTGAAAGAAACGCTAAGCTGGTTGTTGTTGAAACAGATCATGGAATTTTCTCTTACAACATAACAGATTCCTTAGGGTTCGATGTTGACTCAAACTTAACAGTGACCTCTTCTGAAACATTCAGCCCGATAGGAACCGACTGGAAAGTGACGGGCATAAATAAAGAAAAAATAAGCAACAAAGAAGAATTCAACAAAATTTTAGATGAGATGTTGCCAAAAAAGATTCTCAAAATAAAAACGAACAAAGCAGAAGCAGCGTACTTAGCCAGGGGAAAGCCTAAAATCGGAATTGGGGAAGCCTCAAAGAACAACCTAAAAAAAGGCTTGGAACTTGAGGGCGGAACACGGGTTCTCCTCAAACCGATAACTAATGGAACAGCAATAACAGACAGAAATATTAATGATTTGATAAAAGTTATGAGCAACAGGCTAAATGTTTACGGCTTAAGCGACATAAAAATTAGGGATGCTAAAGATTGGCAGGGAAACAGATATGTCATGATAGAGCTTGCCGGGATAACCAAGGAAGAAGTTGAAGGCTTAATCGCCCAGCAAGGAAAATTCGAAGCAAAGATAGGCAACGAAACAGTTTTCGTTGGCGGCAACAAAGACATCCCATTTGTTTGCCGGGATGATGGCAGTTGCAGCGGCGTAAGAGACTGCGGGCAAAGCAGCCAAAATGAGTGGCGCTGCAAATTTGAATTCGTGATACGCTTAAGCCCTTCTGCTGCGAAAAAACATGCCGAAGTAACCAACAAGCTAGACATTGTTAGCTCGGAGAGCGGAAACCAAATTTTGAGTGAAAAAATAGATTTCTTTTTGGATGGAAAAAAAGTTGACAGCTTACAAATAAGCGCAGACCTCAAAGGTGCTGAAGCAACATCCATAGCTATTTCTGGCCCAGGCTCCGCCCAAACAAAGATTGGCGCAGTTGATTCTGCGCTGCAAAACATGGACAAATTACAAACAATACTTATTACAGGCTCCTTGCCGTTTGATATAGAAATAGTTAAGCTTGACTCAATATCCCCTGTTTTGGGAAAAAGCTTCATTAATAATGCGTTCGTTACCGGCATTATAGCGTTTATTGGTGTAGCAGTAGTCATCTTCATAAGATACAGAAAAATTAAAATCCTCCTTCCCATGATGCTCACAAGCGGCATTGAGATATTCTTAACCTTAGGCTTTGCAGCTGTAATACAATGGAATCTTGATATAGCTTCTATAGCTGGAATAATCGCCGCTGTTGGAACGGGCGTTGATGACCAAATAGTCATTGTTGATGAGGTCTTAAAAGGAGCAACTGATACACTTTACACTTGGAAAGAAAGAATCAAAAGAGCATTCTTCATAGTTTTTATTGCTTATGCAGCGACAGTTGCCGCCATGGTTCCGCTGCTAACAGCAGGCGCAGGTTTGTTGAGGGGCTTTGCCATAACAACAATCATAGGAGTCAGCATTGGCGTTTTCTTAACTAGGCCCGCCTTCGCAAGCGTTGTTGAGCGTATCATGAAAGAGGAGTAAAATTTTTAAAGAAGAAAAAACATTAAATGCTTAAGAGGTGATGCTTTAATGGCTTTGATAGAAAACCAGATGCTGCTGATTCTTTATGTTATACTTGGCGCTGTGGCAGCAATGATTTATGCGTTGAGAAGAATATTTATCCTTGAAAGAAGGATACTTATGCTTGACCAAAACATATTAAATCTTGACAAGAAGATCAGCACACATTTCGGCGGTAAAGCTGGAAAGAAAAAAAGGTGATTAATTTTTTTTATTCGCCTTCAAATTCCACTAAGTGAAATGTGGAATAGCCTTTTAGTTTTTCTTTTCCTTTTAAATCTGGCAGGTTTATTATGAATGCGCATTCTACAACTTTTCCACCAAGATTTTCTACAAGTTTTATAACCGCTTTTACTGTGCCCGCAGTCGCAATTAAGTCGTCAATTATAAGCACGTTATCTCCTTTTGAAATTGCGTCGGTGTGTATCTCTATGGCGTCTTTGCCGTATTCAAGTTTGTATTCTACTCTTGCGGTTTTTGCTGGTAGCTTTCCTGGTTTTCTTGCGAGAACGAATGGTAGGCCTAATTTGTATGATAGTGCTGATCCGAAGATAAATCCCCTGCTTTCTATTCCTATTATTTTGTCAATTTTTTGATTTTTGTATCTTTTGGCTAATGTGTCAACGGATTTTTTGAAGGCTTTCGGATTTGTCAGCAGTGTTGTTATGTCCCTGAACATTACCCCTTGTTTTGGGAAGTGGGGGATTGTCCTTATTGCGTTTTTTATTTCTTCCATTTTTGGTGGGGGAAATTCTTGGTTGATTAAAAATATATTTCCCGTAAACAAAAGGCTTTTGTAACTACTTTAAAATAAAAACGTTTATATATAACTTGTTTTTCCTTATTCATGACAAAATATTAAACATATAGCTAATGGAGGATAAAATGGGAAAAGACAAAGAACAACTGTTAACAATGCTAAAATTTGGGGCGTATATAGCCGGAGCTAAAATAAAGAAAGCAGGAAAAGCTACTTACGAAGCAACGAAAGAAGCTTATCAAGAAGCAGCAGAAGAGCTTCCAGACAACATGAGCACAGGAGAAAAAGCTGGTTCAGTAGCAGGAAAAATTCTTGGAAGGCAAATAGAAGGGCTAGCGAAGCTAGCAAAAATTGGGGTAAATGCTGGAAAAAAATACTTAGAAGACAAGGAAATAATCGCGCAGCAAAACACAAACCCAATAAGGTGCTATGAAGCAAGCTTCAAAGAACAACCAAAAGAATACAGCATAAGCAACGGAGACAATCTCATCCTAAAAGTGACAGAAGAATTTACGCCAGGAAAATTTTATGCAGTAGTAAACCACAGTGAAAAGGGCGTAGATGCGTTACTAACTACTTATGGAATCCAATTAGGAAAAGAAATTCCGCTGGAAAACTATCTCCAACTTATTGAACAAGAAAAAAAAGTAGAAGAAAAACCAGCAAAGAAAGAAACGAAAGGCAAGAAAAGAAAAAAGTAATCCTTTTTTTTCTATTATTTTTTTGTTAATATTTTATTGAGTTTATGTGAGGGACAGCGGAGAGAGCATATTCTAAGCCGCGCTTTGTACTTGAATAAATAGTGAACAAAACATCCCCTTTCTTCACAACATTATCCTTCTTAACACGTATGTATAAGCCCGCTGTTTTGTCCCTTGGTGCACCCGCATATCTTGCTAGTTTGGCGACCTCGCTGTTACTCACACCCCTTACAACACCGTCATGCTCCGCTTTGATGGATTTGAAATATTTCGCTTTAGGGATTTTAATATGCTTCCTTCCCCCTTGTGCCCGAACTATCTCCATAAATTTAGCGTAAGCTTTGCCAGAATCCAAAATGTCTAACACGACATCCCTCGCTTTTTTAAGCCCCGTCATCTCTAACAACTTCGTCGCTATCAACACAGATTTTTCCCTCAAGTCGTTCGGGCCGTTGCCTTTTAGCACGTTTAATACGTCAGCAACTTCAAGGGCTGGGCCGACGCCGTTGCCTACTGGCTGTGAGCCATCAGTTAAAACTATCCCTATTTTTAGTTTCAAAAATTTTCCTAGCGAAGTGAATTCTTGGCCGAGCTCTTTAGCCGCTTTTTTAGTAGCAACTTTCGAACCCGCGCCGAAAGGAATGTCAATCAATACGTGAGTAGCCCCAACTGCTTTTTTCTTCGCTAAGATGCTTGCAAGCATCATTCCCTTAGGGTCAACGCTTAAAGGGTGCCTAACTCTTATGAGTTTGTCATCTGCCCCTGCAATATTCATTGCCCCGCCCCAAACCATGCAGCCGTTCGTGGCTTTAACAACCTCTTTTATCTTCTCTACTGAGAGCGAAACCGGCGCTAAGATTTCAAATGCGTCGCTTGTACCGCTTGCTGAAGTTATTGCTCTTGAGCTAGTTTTTGGCATTGTGAACCCTGCAGCAGCTATTATTGGGACAATTACCATTGTTGCCCTTCCACTAACTCCGCCGATGCTGTGTTTGTCAAGTATTGGGGATTTACCGAAATGCACAGTGTCACCGTTTGAGACTATTGAGTTTGTCAAATAAACTGTTTCTTTTAAGGATAAGCCGTTGATGTAGCAACCAGAAACAAAGTAGGTTAATTCTGTTTCGCTCAACCTGTTTTCAACAATGTCCTTCACTATCGTGTTGATTTCTGCTTTTGTTAATTTGTAGCCGTCTAATTTTTTTCTGATATAACTAATAGAATTAGGCTTGGGGGTGGGCAACAGCTCAACATGCACTCCCTCTTCAACGTCAAGCTCTTTAAAGACTTCGTCAAAAAATCCGATTTCTCCTGGCTCAACGCCCTTGCTGGAGATGTCTATCACCATTACTGATTCTTTCTTCGTTTTTAACCTGCGTATTTTTACTCTTTCCAATGCATGGAGGTCTAATGATTTTGCGTCCTCTTCGTTGAGCACTGCAACTAGCGGGCCGCCCGTTGAGAGGTTGATGCGCTTAACTTTTAGTTTCATAAAATTTGCCCCCAAAATATTTTATGCAAAGAATAAAAAAAACCAATACTAACGGCCCGGTTATTAGCCCCATTAAGCCGAAAAATTTTAGCCCGCCGAGAACGCCGAGAAGGGTTATGAGGGGGTGTACTTTTGCTTTTTCCCCTATGAGTTTGTGTTTCCAAATGGTGTCAAGGATGATGGTTAAAACGATTAATCCATAAAGTGCTATGCCAAAGGCCTGCCAAGTTTGGCCTGTTAATAATTTGAAGAGGCTTAACGGAACCCAAACTGTTGCTGGGCCAACAACCGGCAAAATGGCAAAAACTGCAACTAATAGCCCTAATAATGCGGGCGCTTTTACCCCCAACAAGAAGAATCCTAGCGCTGCAGCAGCTCCCTGCACTACTGCAACCACGATTGATCCATACATTAAAGCGTCTAATAGGTTTTTTGATTGTTCAAAAATCTTTTTTTTATAATGAACCTCTACTGGAAGAATTTCATAAATTGCACCAACTATTTTTTCACCTTGCTTGAAGCTGAAGAAGAGGGTAAATAGGATTACGATGAGGGCTATCCCTTTTTGCGGCAGCGAAAGCACCAAATCAGATGCGAGTCTGGAAATGTAGCTTAATGATTTAGCAAGTATTTGGTCTGCATAGATTGAAAAAGAACCGCCAAAATATTTGTCAACAAAATCTATCACGAGTTGAATGTCTATTCTATGATAAAAAATAAGGGCTTCATCAATTAACAGGTCTATTAGAACTGCCAATGGCAACACGATGGCTACAACAACCGCAAGCAAGCTTATCGCAGAAGACAAATCATCATGCTTAACCACTTTTTTTATGAGAAGGTGCAGCGGATAGAAAATGTAAGCAAGAAATAAGCCCGCAATGATGGGGTTAAAGAATGGCTTGAGCATAAAAAATGAGAGGTATGCAAGTATCAGGAAAGAAGCTAAAAAAAAGTATTTGGTATAAGTTTGGAAAATTTTCAATAGTTCACCTCTATTTTGAGATGACTATAAACAGCTTTTTTTGTTTTTAAATATATCGATGAAGCACTTCCGAATGTAGCGATAGAAAGTTTTAAAAGGCGAAAAAGTTGTTGGTTAACTTTGCCCTTGAAAAGAGAAATAATTGGACTAACAGAGCCTATAAAAATAGGCGAAGAAGAAATCATGGCTAGGATAGATACTGGGGCAAAGTACAATTCTATATGCAAAACCTTAGCAGAAAAACTATCGCTAGGGCCACCAATAAAAACGATAAGGATAAAATCCTCAACGGGGAAAGAGCGAAGGTCAATGGTGCAAACAGAAATAGAAATGAAAGGCAGAAAATTAGCAACAGTTTTCAATATTGCTGACAGGCAACACATGAAATATGACGTGTTAATCGGTTATGACTTATTAAAAAAGGAGGGCTTCTTAATAGATCCAACCTTATGAAACTCGCAGTCGTAGGTTTAGGCGGACCGGGAGGGGAGTTAATCCTGGAAAGGGCAAAGCAGTATTTTGATAAGACGGACTTCATTAACATCAAGAGTTTAAAGATAAAAGCGTCTTCAAGCAAACTCGAAGTTTTTAATGGAAACAAAAACTTAGAAGAATACGACTGTGTTTATCTTAGGGGATCTTACAAGTACGAACTGCTTCAAACAGCAATAACAAAGGCGCTGCACGAAAAAGTGTACGTTCCATTTCGCTCTTCAGCCTTCAGCATCTGCCACAACAAGCTATTAACCCTCGTAGCATTACAAAAAAAGAAAGTCCCAATTCCAGAAACATATTTTGCGGCAACAACAAAAGAAGCCAAAAAAATTTTGGAAGGTGTAAATTATCCTATCATTGTCAAGGTGCCTAGCGGGAGCCAAGGCAAGGGAGTGATGTTTGCGGACAGCTTAGCATCAGCAAGGAGCGTGCTTGACGCCTTGGAAACATTCAATCAGCCATACATAGTCCAGGAATACGTTGAGTCTGGCTCAAAAGATGTTAGGGTGATAGTCACTGGCGACAAAGTTGTTGCCTCGATGGAAAGGACAGCGGTAAGAGAGGAGATTCGGGCGAACATACACCTCGGGGGAGTCGGCAAAAACACTATTTTGAGCGATGACGAAAAGCAGATGGTGATAAAAGCAGCCAACGCTGTCGGGGCAGACGTGTGCGGAGTCGACCTAATACGCGGAAACAAAACAGTAGTCCTAGAAGTTAATACCTCCCCAGGAATGGAAGGCGTGATGAAAGCCACAAAAAAAGATGTGCCTGGCATGATAGCCCAATTTTTGCATGAAAAAAGCGTTGAATTCAAAACAAAAAAAAACGACGGCGACACTGTTAAGGTTATGAACGATTTGAAAAAAGAAGATTTAAAAATAAGAAAAATAATGACTAACCTAAACGTAAAGGCAGGAATGATCAAGCTTCCAAGCATTATCACAAAAATAAGCGGCTTCAACGACGATGATGATGTCATTATAGAAGCGGACAAGGGGACAGTAAAAATAAAGAGGCATTCAATCAAGCGCGGAGGAGATGATTAGGTTGGCTCGATGCCCATTCGTAGACAGGGAATGCACAAAGGAGTGCAAGGCTTATGATGAGAGCAAAGCAGAAAAGTGCTTAGTGCTTCACAGAAGTGACAGAACAAATAGGCTGCTTAACTTTATAGAAAAAAAGATTGGCGGAAGGTAAACATGAAAATTGGGGTTTTGTACAGCGGCGGTAAAGATTCAACGCTAGCTGCTTTCTTAGCCAAAAAGCAGGGATACGAACTATGCTGCCTTATTGTGATGAAATCCGCTAACCCCCACTCTTACCTGTTTGATACTTCAAATATAGACCTTGTTGAGCTGCAAAGCGAATCCATGCAAATACCCCTCGTGTTCGGGCATACCTCCGGAAAAAAAGAGGAAGAAGTTGAGGACCTAAAAAATTTTGTCGAGATAGCAAAAAAGAATTACGGCATAAAGGGGCTTGTTATGGGGGCGCTTACTTCTGATTACAAAAAAAGGAGAATAGAAAAAGTAGGAAAGGACCTCGGCTTAAAAATAATCAGCCCCCTGGACGGATTGAAAGCCGAAAAGTCCCTTGATTATTTAGCGGAAAACAATTTTGAAGTTGTCATTGTAGGCATCGCTAACGCTTTGGACTCAAGCTGGCTTGGAAGGAAGCTCAACAAAAAATTTTTAGAAGAGCTGGAAGCAACGAATAAGAAAAATAATTCCCATATTGGGTTTGAAGGCGGAGAATTCGAAACGTTCGTAACGGACTGCCCATTATTCGAAAAAAGGATTCGGCTGCTCGAAGGAAAAAGGGTTATAAGCGACGATCATAATGGTGTGCTCAAAATTGTTAAAGCAACATTAGAAAACAAATAAGCCTAAACCCTGCCGTAAACGTCTTCATGCCTTGTTATGTCTTCTTCATCAAATTCTCCAAAACTTATCTCCAAAACTCTCCCCCCTTTTTCTGAAGAAAGCCTGTGCTTCACTTTTTTTGGTATGAATATTTTTTCCCCTTTTTTTGGCTGCAAAACTTTCTGATCTAATTCTACCTTTAGCCCGTCATCCAGCATAACCCACAATTCTTCCCTCTTTTCGTGGCTCTGCTTGCTAAGGATCCCTTTAGGGTTTAGTGTTAAGATTTTTACGGTCGTTTGCTCGTTAAGGGCGAACTGTTCAAATTTGCCCCAAGGCTTATTTACAACGAACGTTTTTCCCATAACTTGTTTATATTTTTTTTAAGTTTATATAATTTTGTTCGATGAAATTCGCTTAACGCAAAGATTTATAAATAAATTAATCACTCAAAAGTTGTTATAAAATGGGTCTCGACAAAGTATTCGGGCAAGCAGAAAAAGTTGAAGAAGAAAAGAAGCTAGAAATCGTTGCTAGTGCGGAAAGCCTTAAGGATAAGCGCATAGCTGACCTTTTAGCATTTGGAAAAACGTTCTACAGCGACAAAAAAGATAGCGATGGCAGGTGGGTTGGTGTGCCTGATGCTCTTCGACAAGCTTTGGACTACGCAGGCAAAGAGGGTTTTGTTGCTTCTATGCCCGAATTGATAGTAGCCAAATGCTTAGCGGATAAAAGTCATGATTTTTGGAGGAATTGGTATACTACCCTTTCTGAGGAGGATATAGGC
>JACQSW010000001.1 GCA_016211095.1 Candidatus Woesearchaeota archaeon
AATGTTTTTGGAATGAAAAAATGAAGCAAGACGCTATTCCTCAAGAGTTAGAGCCGATTGAAAAATTAGTAAACAAATACGCGCCGATGATGGAAAAAAAGTTTAAAGTAAAAATAGGAAAAGTAGAATTGAAAGAAAGGCTCTTAGACCGAGCAATTGTTATGGCTATGGGAACGTCTTTACATCCATCGTCTTATCCGAACCTTTTGATTGTTAACAGTTTGTGGACAAACTTTCTGGAGTCCGTGCCTGATAGGAGAGAAAGAAGCGTGATTCACGAATTATCCCACGTAGTTTACCACAGAATCACTAACCCCCACAGGGACAGTTTTTCTTTGTATCGCACCCTTGAAGGCAAAACTTTAGAGGAAGGTTTCGCTGAATACATCAAATTCAGCTTCCCAAAAAAGATGCCGCAAAAAGATGTTGAGCTGCAGCAAGAGCAAAGATGGGCTATGTCTAGTTTGCCAAAAAACAATAAGCTCGCAAAAGACAGCTTATTCCTTTACGAGGCAGGCTACAGATTCATCAAAAGCTTGGTTGATGGAATAGGTGAAGAAATATTTTTAAAATATCTTCCGCATATGCGCATACCGACAAAGGAAGAAATTATCAATCCTAATATTTATTTGAACAAAAACAATATAGGGGGACAAAAATAATGGGAACTAAAACTTTAGCAACAGGGCTAACCTTGCTCGTAGTCGGGGGTGTTGCATACGCCGGTGGAGACACAGAAACCGCCAGGCACGTTTACGAAACAATAGGCCTTTACGGGCACCACGCAGCAGAAGCAGCAAAAATAGTAGTAAAATCAGGTTTAGGCGCAACAATCACAGGGGCATACCTAACATCTTATACAGCATTAGAAACAATGCTCCGAGGAACAGCGCAAAAAATATTTGGGGAAGAAACATCTGTCAACAAAACAGCAGCAGCATTGGCATTAGCAACAGCCACAGCATTCGCAGCAGACACACAAACAGCACACCACGTTTATCACCACTTCGTTGCCAACTCAGAAAAACTTGAAAACATCGTTGAAATGGCATCAACAACAACAGGCGTTGCAAGCGGAATAAGCCTAACCTACAGCTCAATGAAAGACTTAGCAAAAAAAGCCTTCAACAGCAGATTCATACCAAAAATGGTCGGGGTAGCAGCAGTAAGCGGCTTAGCAATTTTAGCTGCAGACACAGACACAGCACACTCAATCTACCAAAACCTGCCACTAATAAAAAACGTCCACCCAAACAACGTCGGAGAAGCAGTGCAAAGAACAGGCTCACTCACCCTAATAGGAAGCGGAGTGCTAACGGTGGCTAGCGCAATCTACTACGGTGCCAAAAGGCTATTCAAAAAAGACAAATAAAAATAATAAAAAACTTTTTAAAAAAAATATGGGACTAGAAAACGTTTTCGGAAAACCAGAAAAAATTGAACCTGAAAATAATCTGGAAGTTGTTGTTAGTGATGAGAGTAAGCAAGATAATTTGGCGGCGGATTTAGTGAATTATTTTGTGCAATCACTTCCGCTGAACCATCTATGGGCAGGTGATATCTTCAAGGGTTATAAACAACATTTACAAGGTTTTAAAATAACGCCCGATATTGTTTCTAAAGTTTATTGTATATTGCCAAAAAATCAAGCAGAAGAATATTATCCGTTACAGAAAGGCACTTTTATTTCCGCTTTAATTCAAACCAGCTATAATCAGGGTTTTAACGATTTCGAATTCGAAGAAGTTAACGCGTATTATTTTGGCGCTTTTTTAAAAGGTAAAACAAAAAATCGGATTAGGATTAAAGCAGAAAAGATCACTGGAAACTTCACATTAAGCTATGCTGAGAATTGTTCTTTAACCGCTAAAGAAATTAAAGGAGGCATGGCATTACAAGTGGCTGAAAATTGTATTGCAGAAATAACCCAATACAAAGGGCCAGTATTCGGTTGGCTTATGACAAATTGCAAAATCTCTTCACCTAAGATTGCAACAAGATTAAAGT
>JACQSW010000022.1 GCA_016211095.1 Candidatus Woesearchaeota archaeon
AGATAAATTTATAAATAAAAAGAGGATAAAAAGAATCTTGTAATGGCAATTAAAAATCAGTTAAAAACGGCAGTACTTTTAGCGGTGTTAACAGCTTTGCTGCTATGGATAGGCAGCTTTTGGGGCCAAGGCGGATTAATATTCGGATTAATATTTGCTTTAGTGATAAATTTTGGCAGTTACTTCTTTTCAGATAAAATTGTTTTAGCAATTTATAGGGCAAAACAGGTTGAAGAAAAAGACGCACCAGAACTTTATAAAATAGTAAGGGAAGTAGCTCACCTTGCGCAGATTCCAATGCCAAAAGTTTACATTATACCATCAGCAAACCCTAACGCTTTAGCGACAGGGAGAAACCCAAAACATGCAGTGGTGGCGTGCACTCAAGGAATAATCGAATTATTGTCAAAAGACGAATTGAAAGGGGTCATCGCTCACGAGATGAGCCACATAAAAAATAGGGACATCTTGATACAAACAATTGCTGCAACAATTGCCGGCGTAATATCCTACATAGCGATGGTGGCGAGGTGGGGCGCAATCTTTGGGGGATTTGGGGGAGACAGGGACAATGGTGGAAGTAACGCTATTCAGCTTTTAGTATTAGCAATAATCACCCCAATTTTAGCAATGATCTTGCAGTTAGCAATATCGCGAAGCAGGGAATACTTGGCTGACGAATCAGCCGCAAAAACACTCCACAATTCTTTCGGCTTATCTAATGCTTTAGAAAAATTGGAAAAAGGGATAAAGCATAACCCCATGGTGATGGGCGGCGAAGCCACTTCCGCATTATTCATAGCCAACCCTTTCTCTGCAAAAGGATTCATAAACATCCTCTCCACTCACCCGCCCATAGAGGAAAGAATTAAGAAATTAAGGGACATGCAGGTTTAGAGAAGAAAAATCTTTTTAATCTCTTAAAGCTACCTTTTCTTTATGGTTAAAGATTTGTTAGAATTTTTTAGGCTGACTTTCTTTAAATTATTCTTGGCTATTTTAGCCATCTTTTTAGTCCCAACATTCTTCAAAGTTTGTTACGAAGGAGGCGGCTGCGTTTACAAGTTTACTTTGTTCGCGGGTTTTATTTTGTGGCAGCAAAAAGTGCAGGGATTACTCACTTTTCCAATGATGTTTCTGCTTTTTTTTAACGCTTATCTCATCAGCTGTTTGGTAGTTTTCTTTTACAAAAAAGCGGTTAATAGGAAAGAAAAAGAAATTTTTTAATTAAAAAATTTTTTTTATGAATCGTCTTCGCCGAGGTCTTCTTCGACGTTGTCTTCTTCCTTTTTAGTTGAGGGGCTTTTTCCTTTGCTTACAACTTCTAGTTTGCCGAATCTTCCAGCTGTTAATTGTTTTTCTCCCTGGAACTCATTAACGTAGCCGTTGGTTATTTTGATTTTATCCCCAACATTCACTTTATCGATTTCATCATTCCATAAAGTTACTTTTATTTTTCCAGTAGAATCTTTGCCTATAGCAGTAGCGACCCTTCCTTTTGCCCCAAATTTGTCAAATTCCCTTACTTCACCTTTTTCTTCAACGTCTACTTCTATCTCGACTTTACTTTGCCTCGGTTTTAAATCTTTAATTTCCAATTTGATGAACCTCCAAATTTTGTTTTAATGAAATGACGTGATTAGTTGGTATTTATAAAGTTTTTTAAACTCTTCAAAAAAAAAGTGTTTAGCTCGAATTGCTTAGCCACTCGATTTCTTCTTCATTTAATTCTAGCTCTTTAGCTATTTCTCCCCCTTGTTCATTTTCAAAGACTTTTTTGAGGTAGGGGATATCTTGCTGTATAACTTTCTTTTTTGACCTATGAGTTTTTTTTGCGATTTTGCCTGCGATGGCTAACTTTTTTGCGTTCCTGTTTTTTGCTATCCACAGCTTGAGAATTCTGCTGCTTCTTTTGTAAGATAAGAATGTTTTGTTTTTTTCTTTTTTTGCCAAAGCAACGCCGACGCTTAACAAACCGTAAATGTAGACCAGGAATCTCCAGTGCTGCCACCGCCTGATTCTTCCCCTAAAAACGTCTGCCCGGGATAAAGATTCGTAAGCTCCAGCTAAATCTTCTGCAACATACTCTCGCGGCAGGTTTTCGTCCTCCCAAAGTATTATCTCGTCGATGTCTACGTCAACTTGGTCAAACACGCCTAGAACGTCTTTTACGTTTCTGCTTTTCATAACAATAGTTAAAGCCTCATTTAGCTTTCTTTCATAATCCCTTTCGCCTAGAACGGATGCGTCGCCTTTTTCCAGCCGTTTTTTGCCTTCGCATAAACTTTGCAGGTCATTAATAGCTCCACGCAAGTCACCCCCGCAGTTATTGGCGATTTTTTTTAGTTCTTCTTCATCAAAAATTATTTTTTCTGCCTCGCAAATCTTTTTTAGAACATTATACGCGCAGTTTGTTTCTACTCCTTCAAAGCTTATAAGCGTGCTTTTTTTCTTCAAATTTTTCAACTTTTCTACATCTGGGTTATTTGCGGTTAGTATCACTGGCCAAGCGCTTTCGCTGATAATTTTAGCTAATGCTTGGGCTCCTCCCCTGTCTTTTGTTCCGCTTAGATTGTCTATTTCGTCTATGAGCAAGATTTTGCCTTTTTTGAAGAGGCTCATTTGTTTTGCCGCATTGCCTATTATGCTTTCTATTGCAGCTTTGTTTCTGAAGTCGCTTGCGTTGAGCTCTAAAACTTCATAATCTGTTTCGTTTGCTAAAGCGTATACAGCTGAAGTTTTTCCGCAACCCGTTGGGCCGTAAATTAATGCGCAGCCACCTTTGCAATCATTTATAAAATTTTTTAATTCTTCAACAGCGGCAGAATTGTAGGTTGTTTCTTTGCTGTTTTTTGGGGTGTGCTTTTTAGTCCACAATTGCATCTAATTTCACCTCATGCCCTGCAAGAGCGGTTAATTGTTTTTCTAAAAAGATTACGTCTGCTTCAACGTTGAACATTTCCATTTTTTCTTTCTCTTCTTCTTTATTTTTTATTGTGTTTTCTGTGCGGTTTATTTCTCTTTCGATTTCTTTCTTTTCTTCTTCCGCAAGGTTTGCTTTTAATCTGTTTTCAGTTTCTTCATGCTGTTTCTTTAATTCTAAGACCCTATTTTTGTATTGTTGCAAATTTTTTTGGCTTAGCTTATTTATTGTTTCTACGATGCGGCTTTGTTTTTCTGGCTTTAGCCCAAGTTTTTTTATGCTTTCCTTCAAGCTTCTAAGGATGGTTTCTATTTCCATATCTTCATCTTTAATCAGGGCGTCAATCGGAGAAGATGAGTAAGCATTTAACAGGCTTAGGGAGTCTATCCTATCTAATTTTTTGAACCCCCTGTTTAATGGGGCAAAAAGCTCAAGCAAACTATTCTTAACATTATCTTCTTCTTCTTTGATAAGTTCCAAGTCTTCTATTAATTTTTTTAATTCCAAGAATTCAACACTTTCCTCTTTCTTTTTTAATAGGGAAGCTAATTCTTCTCTTTTTTCTTTTAGCAACTCAATCTCTTTTTCTAGTTGTTCCGCCTTTATTTTTGCATCTTTTTTTAAGGCAATTTTTGTTTTTATTGTCTTAAGCGTTTCCAAGCCCGCTTCATGCATTTCCCCTTTTTGTTCCCCAATTTTTTTCTTTATTTTCTGCATGACCAAATCTATTTGTTTAATTTTTTTGGTAACCGCCAAAAGTTCTTCCCCTATAAGATTTTGGATAATGTAAAAGTTTCTTATCGTTTTTTTGTTAAACTCCCCTAATGAAGCTTCCATTTCCCTGCATAGGCTTATAGCGGAGGAGTAGCGGCTTAGCGATTCTTCATCAACTTTTTTTAATAAAGACTTAACTTGCATGATATACGCAGGAACATTGCTTTTAACCATCAACTTAAGTTTTTCTTCTGTCTTTACTTCATCAATATTCACCGTTTCTAAATTGATCAGGCATTCTCCAAGTTCAGCTTTTATTTTTTTAATCTCTTCTTTTTCGTCTATGAAGTTTGGGGAAAATTTTTTTAGCCACTCTTCCACATTTTCCAGATTTATTCTTTCAGAAGCAGGCTCTTTTTCTTTTTTGAAGAATTTTTTTAGGAGTTCTAACATTTTACGAAGTTTGCCAGAAGGGCTTCGAGCTGTATGAATTCGTCGCTGCCTTCCACCATCCGAAATTCAATTTCTCCGCATTTGTCGGTTAGTTTAATCTTTGCTTCGTCGCTTATGTCCAGGTCCCATATCTCTTTTTGTATTTGTTTAACTATGTCAAGCCCGGATAAGCCGTGATGGAGCATTATGTCTAACAGTTTTTCTCTTGCTTTCAAAAAGTCCCCTTTGACAGCGAGATGGAGCACTTCCTTTACCTCTTTAGGCCTTGCAATCGCAGACATTTCATATAGCAGGTCTTCAGATATTTTTTTTGTTGTAGCAGCGCAGCTTTGTAGGATGTTGATTACCCTTCTGACATCGCCCTCGCTTAGCTCACATAAGGTTTTTTTTGCTTTGCCTTCAAGGATTAAGCTTTCTTGTTTAGCGATAGAGTCTATCACTTTTTCTGTTTCTTTTTCTTCTAGCGGTTTGAATCTGAACACCGCACACCTGCTTTGGATGGGATCGATTATTTTGCTTGAAAAATTGCAGCTTAAAATAAATCGCGTTGTGTTTGTAAAAGCCTCCATCGTCCTTCTTAACGCTTGCTGCGCTTCTTTTGTTAATGAATCGCATTCATCTAAATAAATTATTTTGAATGGCACATCCCCCATGGCTTTTGTTCTTGCAAAGTCCTTTATTGTGTGCCTGACAACATCAATCCCCCTATCGTCTGACGCGTTGAGCTCTAAGAAATTTTGCTTCCAGCTTTCGCCAAAAAGCGCTTTTGCTGCAACCAATGCGAGGGTTGTTTTTCCAATTCCTGCAGGACCGGCGAAGAGCAGGTTTGGCATATTTTTGTTTTTTACAAACGCCTCAACTTTTTCAACAATCTTTTCTTGGCCTTTTACTTCTTTGAAGTTTTTTGGCCGATACTTTTCTGTCCAAATATGGGAATCCTGAATCATCTTTGTTTCTTTTTAATTAAGATTTATTTATAAA
>JACQSW010000018.1 GCA_016211095.1 Candidatus Woesearchaeota archaeon
GCTCTGGGAATAGCCATCCTTTCAAAATATAACGCTGTGTTCATGTTTCCTGCTGTTTTATTCCTCATATACAAGCAAAGCGGGAGCAAAAAAAATTTTTACAAAAATTTAAAAATAAACAATCATATCAAATTAAAATGGCAGTTGAGCATCATTGGGGAAAGGAACTTGTGGCAAATATCTTGATAGTTGCAATAGTATTTGCTATGCTTTTTATTGTGGTGAGGAATATTGGGGGAAGCCTTACGGGCTTTGTGGCGGCTGATACAAGCAGCTCTTATGGTTTTTTAACGAGTTTCACGCCGACTGAAGCGTTAGTTGCGTTAATACTCATTTTTGCCTTGGCTGTCGGAATAGTCGTTTTTGCCTCTTTCTTAACAGTATAGAAATCTTTATAAATTTTTAAATCCCCTAAAAGGTGAAGAAGAGGTGGTATGGATTTGAAAAAAAATTCTTTTAACAAAAAGGGGGCTGTTGAGCTCTCAATGACAACAATTATAGTGATAGTTCTTGGTGTAACAATCCTAAGTTTGGCTCTTGTATGGATAAGGGGTGTTATGAGCCAAGTTGGTGGGCTAACGCAGGGGGCATTTGAGAAGGGGGCAGCTGAAATAAGTGAAATATTTGGTGAGGCGTCCGACCCTTTAGTTCTTTCGCCTAAAAGGATGACTATAAAGCAGGGAGCTACGGGTGAAGCAGACTTTCATATAAATAATTTGGGTGAGAGTGCGATAACTGTTAAGGCCCAGGTTGAAAGCATCGGTTTAGATAAGGATAAATTAGTATGCGCTTTCAGTGACACATTAGAAAAAGATTCTGAAGAATACACTCTTGACTCGGGGAAAGGGGCTAAGCTGAGGATTGTGGCGGAGGACAAAGAGTCTAAGCTTGGGAATAAGGGATGCAAGATAACGGTTGATGGGCTTGCGAATGTGCAGGACGTAATAACGCTTACAATTGAGATTGTGAAGTAATCCTTTTTTTTCCTTTACCTTTATATACCCCAGTTCTTTATTTTTGTTTATGAAGCAGTTGAGTTCGTTAGAGATTGGTTGTGTTGTTAAGGAATTGCAAACTTTGGTAGGCTCTAAGCTGAACAGGGTTTATCAGCCAACAAAGGAAGAGGTTGTGCTATCATTCCATAAGACGAGCCACGGCAAAATCATGCTGAGGGTCATCCCAACCAACGCGTTGTTTATAACAAATTTTAAGAAGGAAAGCCCAAAGAACCAGTTTAGCTTCTGCATGTTTTTGAGGAAGAGAATACAAAATGCCCGGTTAATGAGTATTTTGCAGAAAAATTTTGAAAGGATAGTTGAATTCTGCTTTGAAACCAAAGAAGCTAAATATTACTTAATTGTTGAGCTGTTCAGCAAGGGAAACATCATTTTGTGCGATGAAAAATTTGTGATACTTTCAGCTTTAAGCGTTCAGCACTGGAAAGACAGGATAATAAAAGCGGGAGAAACATATAAGTATCCACCGAAAGCGTCTAAGAACATTTTTGAGCTAAGCCTCGAAGAATTTAAAAAAGATGTTAAAGAATCAGTTAAGGAAAGCTTAGTCAAAATTTTGGCAGCAGATTTCGGTCTCGGCGGGCTTTACGCGGAGGAGATATGCAAGCGGGCAGGCATAGACAAGAATAAAAAAGAGCACCTAGAAAAAGTTTATGAAGTTATCCAAACCATTAGGGAGCTAGAAATAAAGGCGTCCCTCTACAAAGAAGAGGCCGCACCTTTCGAAATGGCCATCTTTGAAGAAGAACCGCAAAAATTTCCAACATTCAACGAAGCGCTAAACAGCTACTACTCAAGATTCGAATACAAAAAAGAGGAAAAAGACGTTTATCAAAAAAAGATTGCCGAGCAAGAACATATTTTGGGCATGCAGAAAGAGCAGCTAGCAAACTTTGAAAAAAGCATAGAAGAAAATCGGGAAAAGGGGGACCTAATCTACAAAAACTACGGCTACGTCAAGGAAGCGGTAGAGGCAGTGAGGATGGCAAGAAACAAAAAAATAAGCTGGGAAGAAATAGCGGCAAAATTAAAAACAAAAAAAATAGAAGCATTAGGAAAAGAAGGCAAACTAATATTGGAGCTAACATGAATCCGTTCATAGAAAGATACTCCCAGCTAGGATGGGACTACACGGAAACGAAAATGAGGGAATCCCTTTGGGTTAATACCTCCAAAATTAGAGTGGAAGAATTAAAAGCTAGGCTCGAAAAAAAAAGGATAATACTAAAAAAAATCCCATTCCTAGAAAAAGGTTTCTTAGTAGAATCAAAAAGGTTCTCCTTGTCATCAACCCAGGAATATTTGCAGGGCTTTTTCCACATGCAGGAAGCAGCCTCACAACTCCCAGTCCAAGCATTGCAGCCTAAGGGGCTAGTTTTGGATATGTGCGCCGCCCCAGGCGGAAAAACAGCCCAAATAGCCCTGCAAGCAGAAGCAGTAGTTGCCCTTGAGTCCCAACAAAAAAGGATGCAGGCACTCCTAAACAACTTGGAGAGGCTCGGCATTAAGAACTGCATCGCCTACAACATAGACGCAAGAAAATTTGAAGGCGTAGAATTTGACAAAATCCTGCTAGACGCCCCATGCTCAGGCAACTGCGCCAAAGACAGGAGATGGTTTTCAAAACAAACAATCAGCAACTTTGAAAAAAACTCAAAAATACAAAAAGAATTATTATCAACCGCTTATGACCTGCTAAAAGAAGGCGGAGAAATCCTTTATTCAACATGTTCATTAGAGCCTGAAGAAAACGAGCTAGTGGTTGACTGGGCAATAAAAAATTTGGGGCTAAAAACAATGAAGCTAGACAGCTACGGCAGCGAAGGGCTAACGCAAATCTTTAACAAAAAGCTAAGCGAGGAAATAAAGCTGTGCAAAAGAATCTGGCCAAGCCAAACCCAAGGATTCTTCATGGCGAAACTAAAAAAATGATACAAACCTTCATACAAAAATTCACGCAAGAAAAAATAGAATACACCAAGATTGGCAGCAAATACTTTTTGGCAACAAAAAGCCTCATCCAAATAAAAGACAAAATAAAAATTACACCGCTATTAGTCGGGCTTTATTTGGGCGAAGAAAAGGAAGGAAAATTTGCGCCAAGCCTCGCCCTCCTCGAAATTATAGCAAAAACCTCAACCAATAAAGTCTTCATAAAAGACATCGGCGAAATGGACTTCATCTACGGAAAAAAACTTCGAAGCAGGCACATCCTTAAAATTGAGGGGGAAACAAAGGTCGGCTTCTTAAAACTAATCCAAAATGAGCACGACGAAAACCTTGGGCTGGGAAAAATAAGCAAGGAAATAAAAGAAGGAGGCACAATCATAAAAAACAAGATGGACAGGGGAGACTTCCTGAGAAGAGAAATGGATTAGTTAAAAGGTTAACAGCAATAGGATATTCAAAGAGTGGGAAGCAAAACTTTTAAAGTTTCGGCAACATCATTATTTAATTGAGTAGAAAGTGGCAAACATAATAAAACTGTACAACACATCAACGAGGAAAGTGGAAGTTTTTAAGCCAATCAAACCCGGCTTTGTTGAAATTTATACGTGTGGCCCCACAGTATATAATTATGCCCACATCGGCAACTTAAGAACTTACATTTTTGAGGATTTCCTTAAGAGGGCCTTCTTTTATAATTGTTTCAAGGTCAAGCACGTAATGAACATCACCGACGTTGGTCATTTAACATCTGACGCTGATAGCGGAGAAGACAAGATGCTGAAGGGGGCTAAGAGGGAAGGCAAAACTGTCTGGGAAATAGCTGAATTCTACGCAAAAGCGTTCAAGCAAGATATAGAAAGGCTAAACATTTTTGAGCCAGACATTTGGTGCAAAGCAACAGACCACATAAAAGAAATGGTACAGCTAATACAGAGGTTAGAAAAAAACGGCCACATATACATAAGCGATGGCAACGTCTATTATGATGTCAGCACATTCAAGAATTATGGCAAGCTCGCAAGGCTAAAACTTAAGAAATTAAAAGCTGGCGCAAGGATTGCCGTTGATGAAAAAAAGAGGAACCCCCAAGATTTTGCCCTGTGGTTTACGAAATCAAAATTTGAAGAGCAGGAAATGAAATGGGACAGCCCGTTTGGAAGAGGATACCCAGGCTGGCATGTTGAGTGCTCAGCAATGAGCATAAAATATTTAGGAGAACATTTTGACATGCACTGCGGAGGCATAGACCACATACCAGTACACCACACCAACGAAATAGCTCAGAGCGAGGGGGCAACTGGAAAAAAATGGGTGAATTATTGGCTGCACGGCGAATTCTTACTGATTGACAAGGGAAAAATGGCAAAATCTGGAGAAAACTTTGTAACGCTCCAAACACTTATCGATAAGGGATACGACCCACTTGATTACAGATACTTATGCTTAACCACCCATTACAGGAAACAGCTCCACTTCAGCTTCGAAGCGCTGGACGGAGCCAAAAACAGCTACACCAATTTAAAAGAAAGGGTGAGGGACCTAAAAACGAACCTTGAAGGCGACAATGGGGATGCCGGAGGATATGAAAAAGGTTTCTTGGAAGCAATAAACGACGACTTAAACATGCCAGAAGCCTTGGCGCTAACCTGGAATCTCATAAAAGACCAAAAAGTTGGCAACAAGCTAAAATACGAAACTCTCCTAAAATTTGACAAAGTCTTAGGACTAAAAATAAGCGAACTACAAACAGAAATAAAAGTCAGCGAAGACATAAAAAAACTGATACGCGAAAGAGAAGAAGCAAGAAAAAACAAAGACTGGAAAAAATCAGACCAAATTAGGGACGAGATAAAAAGAAAAGGATTCATAATAGAAGACTCTGCCGAAGGAATAAAACTAAAAAAGCTATAAATCCTGTTCCCTGTCCATTAGAGAGATTATTTGTTCTAAGCGAATTTTTTCCCACTTTTGCTTATCAGCATGGTAGGTAACCCCTTGAATTGCAGAAGTGTTCATTAATGGCTTGAGCCTCTTTAATTGGTCTTCTGTTAGCTTTATATATAGCAGGTCAGCGTTAGGGCAAGGCATGTTCATGCGTTCATCTAGCTTAAAGCAGCTTTTATTCTCCTTTGGAAACCTCAACCTTTCCCCTTGGTTTACTATGTGCTCCTTCTTAAGCAGGGAAAGCTCCTCAATTGTTAACGGGTTGGTTGGCAGGGGATCTTTAATTTCTTCTTCAAAATAACAGTCTAATGCTTTTTCAAATGCCGATTGCGCATAGCCCCCAATTTTTTCTTCACAAATCTCAACATACTCTACAAAAGTTCCGCACCCAAATCTCCTTTCAGTAAATCCAATTAAATAATGAGCCATTTTTTACGATTTATTTTACGAATGAATGGGTATATAAATCTTTTATTTTTTTAA
>JACQSW010000021.1 GCA_016211095.1 Candidatus Woesearchaeota archaeon
AATACTTTTAACTTTTTGTTTTACACTTTTAGGCTGAAAACTTTTGATACGCCTTCCTGCATGGATACTCCGTAGATTTGGTCTGCGTCAGAGATGATGTTGTCGTTGTGCGAGATGACTATGTATTGCGCTTTTGATGAGTACTTCTGTATTAGCTGGCCCAATAATTCGGAGTTGTGTTTGTCTAGTGCTGCGTCAACTTCGTCTAGGAAGTAGAAGGCTGCTGGGGAGTAGTCTTGTATGGAAAAGATGAATGCTAAGGCTGCCATTGTTTTTTCTCCGCCGCTTAGGCTTCTTATGTCTAGGAATTTGTTGCCGACAACCCTCACTTCTATGTCTAGCCCTCCTTCTAGGGGGTTTTCCTCATTTTCTAATACGAGCTGCGCCTCGCCTTTGGTTGATAGTTTTGAGAATATTTCCCTGAAGTTTTTTGCTAAAACCTTGAATGTGCTTAGGAATGCGGCTTTTTTCTTGCTCTCAACCTCGTACATTAAGTTGAGGACGTCTTCTTTTTCTTGCTTGAGCTTTTCGTATTTTTCTAGCAGTTTTTTGTATTCCTCGTCAACTTTTTCGTAAATCTCTAGTGCTCTCAGGTTCACCCCGCCCATCGCTTTCATTTGGTGTTCCAAACTTTTTATTTCGCCGTTTAAGTCTTCAAGGGCTATTCCCCTTCTTAGCTGTACCTCTTTGAACGGTTCAAACTCCCTTTTTAGCCCCTCAAGTTCCCCGCTAAGCAAAGCTTTCTTTACTGAGAGATCATTTCTTCTTTCTATCGCTGCCTTGGATTTTTCTTCGTTCCTGATTATTTGCTGCTCAATTTTTTGTATTTGCTCCTCGCATTTTTTTCTGTGATTATACATGGTTTCGTATTCTTTGTAAAAGTTTTTTTGCTGGCCTTCCTTGTTTTTCAAATTATTTTTTGCATCTTTGATGGCTTGCCCTAATTCGGTTAGCTCGTTTGTGAATTGGCCTTTTTCTTTGTCTGTTTCTTTGAGGATGTTTTGTGTTCTTTCTGTTTCTTTTTGTATCATCTCTTTTTGGCTGTTGAGGGTTTGCATTTCAGAATTGTTAGTTAGGCAGGCTGTTCTCGCTTTTTCCCTCTCATCTTCCAGCTGGGTTAGCCTTGTGGCAACTTCTGGGTTGTTCAGGGAGCTTAGGGTTTCCCTTAGTTTCGCCCTCTCATTTTTTAGTGAGATTATTGTTTTTTCTTCTTTGTCTAAGGACTGGTTAATGCTGGCTAAATTTTGGCTGTAAATTTTTAATTTTTTTTCAATCTCTTCGCCTTCTTTGCCTAATGAGTCTTCATTCCTCCCTATGCCTAACCCTTTTTGGAGGTTGTTGATTTCTGCCTCAAGAACAGCTTTTCTTTCCCTTAGGCTTATTACTTTTTCTTCCACATCGACCTTTTTGTTTTCCAAATTTTTTACTTTCGCTTCGAACTCGCTTACGGTTTCGGTTAGGGTGTCTATTTTTTCTGAAACTTCTTTTTCTTTGAATCCTATGCCTGTTTTTCTCCTGAAGCCGCCGATCATTGCGCCGCTCGGCTCAAGAAGGTCTCCTTCCAAGGTTACCATTCTTGCCCGGCCAATGCCTAACTGCCGCGCTATCGCCAAGTTTTCTACGACTAGTGTTTGGCCGAAAACGTAATCGAAGACTGTTTTGAATTTTGAATCAAATTTAACCAAGTCTGTTGCTAAGCCTAAAACCCCGTTTTGGCTTGCAAGGCTTTTTAGTTCGGGCTGAACAACCCTTTCTTTCATTTTGTTGAGCGGCAAGAAGGTGAGCACCCCGCTCTTTGTTTCTTTAAGCAGGCTTATGCATTTGGCTGCAACCACGTCTGATGTTACAACGAAGCTTTTGATTCTTGGGCCTGCAGCAACTTCTAGCGCTAGGGCGTATTTTGAGTTCACTTCGCCCAGTTCGTTGACTGTGCCGTGGATTCCGCTTATTTTTGATTCTTTTATCCTTGTTAATGCAACGTCTGCTGATAAGAAGTCTTTTATGCCTAGGTGTGTTGCGCGAATCTTTGCCAAATCCTCCTTGTCCTGCAACAGCTGGTTTCTTGCGCTGGCTAGCTGCGATGAGAAGACGCTTGATTCGTTGAGGCTTTTGCTCAAATCTTTTGTTAGCTCGCCGAATTCGGTTTTTAGCTTTTTTAGCTCAACTAATTTTTGTTCATCTTCTTTTTTGACCTTTAGTGATTCGCCTAATCTTTTTTGTATTGCCCCAAACTCGAATGTTGCTTTGTCGCTAAGCCTGGTTATTTCCTGTTTTTGTTCAGCGAAGGTTATTTTTGCTTTTTCTTTCGCTTCTAATTCTTTTTCCAGCGATTCCAGCTTTGCGGTGTACCCTGATGCGTCTTTTAGGCCGTGCTTTTCTTTGTAAACGCTTATTTCTTGCTCAATTTTCTTTTGCCTTTCCAGCAGGATTTCTCCGTTGCTGATTAAGGCTTTTCTTTTTTCGTTGAACGAGTTTATCCCTTGGCTGGTTTCTTCTAGGCTTTTTTTGAGCTGCTCCTTCCTGTCTTTTATTTTTTTCAGCTCATTTTCGCAAACGCTGATTCTTGTTTCTTTCCTGATTATGTCAGTTTTCAGCTCATCAGCTTCTTTGGTTAGCTCTTTCTGTTTTTTGTCGCCTTTCTCTTCCAGATCAATGTTTATCTTTTTTATTTCTTCAGTTTTTTGCTGTATTTCCTGCTGGGAAGCTGCTATTTCGTCTTCTATTTTTTTTATCGCTTCATCATGCTTTTGTATTGTGGCCTGTTCTTCTCCAAGTTTTTCTTCCTTGTTTTTTATTTGGAGCGATAGGCTTGTTGCCTTGTTCCTTTCAACATTTTTTTCTAACTCCCTGTATTGGATGGCTTGGTCCCTGTCTTTTTTTAGGTCGCTCAAAGTTTTTTCCCTTTCAGTGAGTATTATGTCTGCCTCGTTAAGTTTTGCCTGGACTTTTTCCAGTTCGTGTAGGGATTTTTCTTTTTTTTCTTCATACATTGAGATGCCTGCAACTTCTTCGACTAGTTCCCTCTTTTCAACTGGCTTCATCTCTGTGAATTGCACAATGTCCCCCTGCAGGATGATGTTGTGGCCGTCCGGGTCTATCCTTGCAGTTTTCAATAGGTCTAAGACCTGCTGCTTTGTCCTTACCTCGCCGTTAATCCGGTAAGTGCTTACCCCGCTCTGCTTCACAACCCTGCTGACTGCTATTTCGTTAGCTTCTAGGGGAAAATTTTTTTGGGAATTATCAAAAGTTATGGCGACTTCCGCGTCTTTGGCTGGGCTGCCTTTTTTGCCGCCGTTGTAAATCATGTTTGCAGATTTTTCGGCCCTCAAATCTTTTGTTGAGCCCTTCCCTAAAACGAAGCATAATGCGTCGCATAAATTGCTGTTATGGACAAAAATGTTGTTTGCAATGAAGTTGTGGTCTTTTTCCACGCATAAGTCATATACCCATTTGTCCTCGGATTCAAATCTATTTATTTCTATTATTTCATCCCAGAAGATATCTGATTCCGCTATTTGTTGGAGTTGCAATAAGGATTGGAGTTGTTTGCCCTCTGATTGTGGAATAATTAGCTCGGTTATTACTTCTTTTAGCCCGCTTCTTGAGGGCAGACATTGATTGTAGCAGTAAGCATCAAGTTTTGGGAAATTTTTTCTGCAATTTTTTATGCTTATCCCCAGCTCTTTGCAAACATCTTTAATCAAGGCGTTTACTTCTATTAAGTCTACGTTTGGGTTGCATTTTTTTTGAAGGCCGAGGGTTATCCGCTCTTTCTTTTGCTTATGGATAAAATGGACGTTATCATTAAATCTTTTAATGTTGCCTGTGCCATAGACAGTTATGATGCGGTAAATTCCGCTAAAACCGCTATTTGTAGCTATTTTTACCCTGTAAGCTGCGCTGGAGATGATGCCTAATCTTAGAAGGATATTTTCTATTGCAGCACCCAATTTTTTGCTCTTCGTCGCAATTTCTATAGCGTCGCCTTTTTTGCTTACGTATCCATCGCCAGAGTAAAGCCCGTTTAGGAATTCGCCTAACTCCTCATTGCCGCTGTGTTTCAAAAATAAGTCTGTAACATTTTTATCTTTAGTGGGGCCTATAGACATTCCAAATTTTGTAAGTAACTTTCTTACAGGCGCAGCGTAAGCTAAAACATCCCAACACCCCGCCTTGTATTCGTTAACTGTTGGTTTTTCGCCAAATAATTTCTCAACTAAACCGCTGTAGTCTTTTACTATTTCTTCATCAGCATTAGTAAACCATATTTGGTCGGTGGTTGGGGGGAGCCTGCCTTCTGCTAATAAATACCCGAAGAATCTTGCGAATTCCTTAGAATTTTTCCATGGTATCCTATAATTTTTCCCTCTGCCGCATACATGAGTAACGAGATTGATTATTTCTTTATCTTCAAGGTTTAAGTAGCGCAGTATTCTTATTAGGTAAGCGAAGTTTATGCTTTGTTTATCCAGCAAACCCTTAATGCAGTTTAGGGGTATACCTACTTTCTTAGCCAGCTCTTTCCACTCTAAACTTCCACTATTTTTTTGCCACTTTAGCAATCTTACATACTCTTCGTTGTAAGGAACGTAGACGGAATCGTTAACTTTAATTAGGTCTAAAAGCTCAAAGAAGTATTTCGTTTTAGGCTTTACCTCTATCTGCCTCGGTACAGCTATCCTTAAGCCTTCCATTAAACTTTCAGCTTTGACAGGCTCTACTTTTCCTTCTTTTAAAACGAATAACGGATGGTACTCTGTTGAAACAATCTCCCTGCCAGACCTGGTCCTTATATGGAGCAAATTTTTAGGGGCTTCCCTTTTTACGTAATACTCAATTTTTTTCTTTCCAATCTTCAGGCAATCTGTATCTAAAGCTAAGATTTCTGTGTCTCCCCCCAAAGCGATAAATCCGTCATCTATCTTGCTTACCTTGTTGCTTTCAATTTTCTTTTCTACTAGCTCCCCAATTGGGACTAAAGAGCCGTCTGAGAGTTGAACTAAGGTGTCCCCCCTTACGCATTTTCCAGACCCATTTGGCCCGAGTATTATGTTAAACTTGTCACCGAACGGTATTTCTGTTTTTTTCGCGAATGATTTAAACCCGTTAAGCGTTAAGCTTTTTATCTTTGTCATAGAAGCTAACCTTTTTTTCCCCCTTTTTCGCTTAAGCAAGGGAAGTTTTTTGTTTTTAAAAGTTTCTGTGGAACAGATGAAAAAGACAGCAATGTTTATAAACAAAATAATCTTAAACTAGTTATTGAAGATGGGAATCACAGATTGGGTATCTAAATATACTGGCCATAAATACAGAAAATTAAAAAGGGAACATGAATCTGAAAAGAAAGCAGGCTATAAAGATGCCCTTCTAAAAGAGTCATATGAATTAAGAGATGAAATGTATAAAGATATTGGAAAGATGGATGATTACCTC
>JACQSW010000019.1 GCA_016211095.1 Candidatus Woesearchaeota archaeon
ATACAACTCTATCGGACTGTCAGATAAGCTACAACTTTTTAGAGGATAAATTTTTATCAGACACCCGATGTAAAATTATCCTCAATCAATTATTTTCCATCCAAAAAGCAAGCCCTTACATTGAAATAACAAAGATGGGAACAAAGTTAGCGAGTCTAAGGGTTAAGGTAAATGATTTTATATTTACCGCGTCTAACTTTCTTTTTGAAGATAATAATTCAACTTTAACCCTTCACAAAAATGGGTGTGTGTCTAAAGATACTGCCGATTCTTCCTTGGAGTATGCGGGTGTGAGCATTATAGGGGAACTAAATCCATCCGTTGCCGTATGCGATTTGGGGAATAAGCCAAAAAATGAATACATTTCTTTTGATAAAACAAAAGGGCGGATTGACATCAAGGTGACGAAGGGTCAACCTTTCGAATTAGATTTTGCCTTTCCAAATTTATTTGTTAACGCTCCAACTAAATCTCCAACCCTTTTGAATCTCAAGGTCTATCCTGAGGATCAACAAAATGCGCTAATGCCACAAGAAAGTTTTCTAACTCTTAAAAAAGGAACACCCCCAATCATTGAATTTAGGGGAACAGCATTAGATATACATGCTGGATTGTATAAGTATTTATTGAGAAAAGGGCGGTTAACAGTAGACTTGCTTGAAAACACGACATACGCTTCTATACGCACAGAAGAATCTCCAGAAGTTATAGTGAGTTTTGCAACACCAATAGGGCTTAGAAAAATTTTAATAACAAAAGAAGGATACACCCTTCTTGAAGAAGATGGAGTGAACAAGCCTTTTCTTGACCAAAACAAATCGCCTTTATTTACTTCTAACATTTTCAGCAAAGAGGCATTCCTTCAAGGAATTCAAACGAAAAAAAATGCAAAAATTAACTTAGAAGGGGAGTTTATAACTTCTTGGGAATTAAGAAAAGCGTATGATATTCTGCTAAAATTACCTAAGCCGATTGTTCAATCAGTTAAAAGCTTAGTTTTTCATCGCGCAAGAGACTATCCTTGGGAAGAAATAAAAGGAGCGGATGCGTGGTCCAATTTTGTGACGCGCGATATTCATTTATTATCCACAAATATCGAACAATTAGTTTTATATCATGAAGGCGCACATACGCTAACGAGCCAAATAATAGAAACGGAGTTTGGTGGGGCACAGAAATTTATGCAGTGTTTCGAAAAGGCTATCTTTGAAGAGGAACTGCAAAAATTTTCAATTGATGCTTGCATTATGGGCGGTTCGCCTTTTGTTAAAAAATGGATAGACACTGCGAATAGGGGTGAATCTGAAGGGGTGTACGGAACAATTTATGTTGAAAGTCTGACTAAGTGGAACTACCCCCCACCCGACAAAAAACCCTTTGATATTAGACATTGCTGCATAAGGGCTTATGGTTGTTCCAATTGGGCTGAGGATATAGCGGTTTGGATAGAGCCAGTATTTATTGAACCAGAAGTTTACAAATCATTTATAAATAAAGAAATCGAAAGTTTTGATAAAAGGTGTTTAGACAAACTGAACCTACTCCACAATAAAGGGTTTATAGACAATACCAACTATAAGCTAATAACAAGTCGCCAATAAACTTTTAAAGAGCTTAACTTATTAAGAAATAATGAAAAAGGGCCAAATCACGGCATTCATAATTCTTGGCTTGATTATATTTGTTATTATTGGTTTTTCGGTTTATTTTAAGTCGTCTTTGACAGAGAAGTTAATGGTGCAGAGGGCGGAAGAGACTGTCCTGTTTGAAGAAAAATCCTTGAAGGTGAAAGATTATGTTAAAAGCTGTTTGGAGCAAAAAACTTTGGAAGGGATAAGGCTTGTTAGCGAGTATGGCGGCTTTTTTAATTTAACCGGCAAACAAACAATAACGCATAGGCCCTACTTTTTTTATGACAACAAAACAGATGTGCCAACGATTAACTCTTATGAAGAATCTTTGGAGAGGTATTTGCAGTCAGAAATTCCTTTTTGCATAAAAAACTTCGAAGGCTTAGAGGTTAAAGCTGTTTCGCAGCTTAAGAAGGTAAATGTCAAAGCAAATGATAATGGCTTAAGCGTGGATTTAGATTATCCGATAACAATTTCGATTGATAATTCTGAATCAAATCTTAACCCGGAATATGTGCAAACAATAAAAGTGCCCCTGAAAAAAATGTTAGGGGTTAGCGGCGAAGTTGTTTTGGAGGCAAGCAAAACAGTTAACGGCAGTTACTGCGCAACCTGCTTCTATGATTTGGCAGTAAAGCATGACATTCAAATTAACATGGCTTATTTTGATGAAAAATCCTCAATATTCCACCTTACAGATTTGTCAACAAAAATAAATGGTGAACCATATGAATTGGCATTCGCAGCATAAATTAACAATTTTAATAGGAATTTGCTTAGCCTTAACAGTTAGCTTAGCTTTTGCTTATCAACTCCAACACTATTACGATTTAAGCTTGCATTACAAGGCTGGCGAAGTAAGCTTGGTTAGCATTGAAGTAAAGCCCCTGCTTGAAGACTTAGAAACTCTGCCGCAAGGCGACTACAAACTTGTTGTTGAAGACTTTAATGGAAAAGAGCTGTACGCAAAGACTTTTGTCGTGCCCAACACAGTCATCATAGACTCTTTCAATGAAGAAGGAGAAAGCGTAGGCGGAGGATTGCAAGAATTACAAGAATTAGACTTTCCCTTACAAATCCCCTACTTCGAAAACGCTAAAGAAATAAAAATTATCAGCCCAAAAAATAAACAGCTAAAAATCAGCGCAGAAGAATTTGCGCAAAACACCTGCGGCGATGATGTTTGCCAAAAATTCGAGAACGTGGAAAGCTGCTCAAAAGACTGCAAAAAAGAAGCTCCATCAGAAGAGTTAGCAAAAAAAGCTACGGAGAAAGAAGCTGCAGAGAAAAAAGCAGAAACAACCTACACAACCCTAGTAATCTTCTTGATAATAATAATCCTTGTAGGGGGCTATTACCTTTTTGTTAAGCCAAGAAAAAAATGAGAAAGATTCTCATAACTTTTTTGTTAATTTTTTTGCTTACGCCCTTAGTTCTTGCCTCACAAGCTGACGGCAGATGCGGCCCTTTTCAAGCTGAACCAGCAAATGCGGTGACTTACTCTCCCGGCGCAAAGCCTGATGAGTGCTCCTTAATCTTTTTGAAGGATGCAACATTGAAATGGGGGTTTCTTGATGATTACTACGAATTGAATATCAAAAATTTTCAAGGAAAAATGGATTACTTAACAACAAAAGACTCAACAGCACCGCAAGGACACCTAATCAGTTACTCCCGCGCCGAACAAGCCGCGCCGCTAATCCTAAATTTGATTGTTAAGGATCAAAAAAATAAGCTTATTGAAACAATAAACTACACAATAAGCGCAGGATGCCAAATCGATTACAACTTAGATGCTGGGCAAATAAACTTTGCTAAACAGTGCATTTTCTGGAGAAATAATAAAACAGTCCAAATAATCACTCCCCCACTCACGTCGGACGAGGTTTCTTTAAGTGGCACTAAATTTGTTTACGACGACACATTTAAAGTTGAAAGTATTCCGAGAAATGATTCTTACTATTCCCAATATTCTTCTAACCCCCCAACGCTTTATTTATGGGATAAAGGTAAGAGTATAGGGGCAAATACAAAAGTGGAGGTAGATGGAGTCGAGTTTAAATTTTTTAAATTTTTTGACCCTCGGGGATATACCCTTTTTTTGTATAAAGATGAAGAGTTACCTAAGAAAGAGATGCCATTACTTTATATAAAAATTGA
>JACQSW010000020.1 GCA_016211095.1 Candidatus Woesearchaeota archaeon
ATTTGTCGTGTCTAACGGTGCTGCAAAATATATATTCAAACATATACAAAAAAATTCAAAAAAACTTAAAGATTAATCTTAAAAGAATATGAATTGAGCTACAGGCTAAAAGCCAAATAGTTTTCTTCCGGCAAAGATTATAACAACCATACCCTTTCTTACGACTTTAGCTTAATAGCTATTATACCAGACGTTAACTTTACACTTCACAGGATAGGAAATTTTAAAAACCATCCCCCTATAATTCTTTGTGTCTTGATAGCGGTAGTAGTTTAACGGTTAGAATTCAGGCCTGTGGAGCCTGAGGCGGGGGTTCAACTCCCCCTTACCGCTCTCTTCTTTGTTAATATTTTGTAGACTCTTAGCGGAAAGTTTTCTTTTATTTTTATTGCTTTTTTCGGGCAGACCTCGTCGCAGCAGAAACACCTTATGCATAAGTTGTAATCAAAAGTTGGATAAGGTCCCATCTTTATTGCCTTTGCAGGGCAAACCTTGAAGCAGTCGCCGCACTTTATGCAACTTTCTTTCATTACAGCGGGTTTTGTTGTTAACAAATAGTTTTTTATAAAATTCAAAAGCCGAGGAGGAATCTTGGAGATATAAACCAATGGGAGTTTCAGGTTATCAATTTTGAATTTTTCTAAATCCTCACCAACAATATTTATGCCTTCAATTTTTGCCCCGATTAATCCGCGCTCTTTTGCAATAACCTGAACAGGGACTTTGTCAATTATCCCCAGCATCGTTGTTACGGCAGTGTCTAAGGCGAGCGCGTTCGCGCTTGCAAGCACAACGTTAAAATTTCTTGGGCTGCCATTTCCAGGTCCTTGGCCCTCCATCCCAACGACGCCGTCAATTATTGTTAAATCTGATTTAATCACAGCGTAAAGGTCCAGGATCATTTTTGAGAATTCTGCTGGTTGGGGGGTCTTTATGTGCATCTCGGCTTTTATTGTTCCTGGTATGCAGCCAAACATGTTTTTAACTCCGCCAGTGTAAGTCAGCAATGAATGAGTCTTTATTTTTGGCAAATTAATTATAACATCAAATTTTTTTAGTTTGTTAGAAATCATGAAGTGCCTAACCTTTCGGTTTTCAATCGGCTCGTCAAGCTCAAGCAGGGGCACACCTAATTCCTTGCAGAGTTGGGCTATGCCACATTTTCTTGCTACCCTAACGATGTTTCCTAATGGTGGCGAATCCCCAACAGTTGGCACTCCCCCAACCCGCCTTACCTCTTTAATTACTGCCCTAATTATTTCTGGGTTGGTTGTTGCAGCAGCCTCCGGAGGCTTGCCCACAAGCATATTTGCCTTTAACAAAACCTTATCTCCCTTTTTTACAAAATGTTCCATGCCGCCGATAAGGCTCAAGCTTTTTTTGACGGCTTTTTCTGCCTCGCCATAACTTTTGCATTCAACTAACGAAACGGTTTCCATAGCACATCCTTTTTTTTGTTCCAAAGCTCTTATTAATTTTACGGATTTTTCGAACAAAAGAATAAAAACCCCAAAACAAACTTTTTTTTTATGAAAAATAAAAATTTGGCAATCCTCCTTGCGGCAAGCGCAGCATCATTCTCTCTTGGGATCTGCTCTGCAGAAACAATCAAGGGCTTAACCAAACCAGCAACCTATTTAGTTAAGGAAGGATTTTACCAGAACCCCTACGACCTAAAAATAATTCACAGGGAAGTTGAAGGCAAAATAGAAACTTACATCCTTGACACAAAAACAAAAAACTACGCGCCCGTAATGGAAGATTTTAAGCAACAAAAAAAAGATGACCTAAAAGAAAAAATTGAGATATTCCTCAAATTATTCTACTTCTCCAATTTCTTCTAGAAATAAGAAAGCATCCATTGCCAGAGTGACTGGCCTAAGCCTTGGTTCAATATTTGGAGCATTGAGTTAAGGCCCCCGCAGAGGCTTTCGAAGCCGATTCCCATTCCAACACCGCCGATGATTAGCAAGACGGGGATTGTTGCCACTGCGCATATCAAATTCGCATACGTCCTATGCCTGATTATGTAAGTGTAAAAATCAAGCGGGATAGGGAAAGGGATCAAGCCCCAAATTGTCCCTAAAAAAAGAAATACCGGCGCAGCAAAAATTTTTAAAATAACATTAGCAGGGGAAGCCAGGATGTAGGTCATCCATAAAAATCCTAAGACGACTGCTAAAGCAACTTTTAAGGGTATCCAATGCACCATTGTGTCGTCAACAAAATTTACTATAAAAGCTAGCATCCCTGCAAGAAAAGGGTTTTTACCGATGGAAAACGCGACAAGGAAAGTCAAGATTAGTATGACCCAGTGTTCAAC
>JACQSW010000026.1 GCA_016211095.1 Candidatus Woesearchaeota archaeon
CATTTATAAACTCTTTCGCTTATAATATACCGTTAGGAAGGGGTGAATTTTTTTATGTCTGAAAAAATTGAGTGGTACAAAGAGTTCGTAAACAAAAATTACAAACCAAAGAACAACGACGTTAAAGTTTTATTTTATTACGAAGCAGCGAAAGGAATGAAGGTTGAAGATGCCTTGGGAAGAATCGCTTCTGAAAGCTCATCCGGCACATGGACAACCCTTACAAATTTGCCTAAACTTTTGCCAAAAACAAAAGCATACGCATACAACTACTCAAAGAATTACACTAAGCTTGCTTATCCAAGAATCCTTTTTGAAAACGGATCTGTTCCGTGCATGATGAGCGGAATAGGCGGAAACATCTTCGGCATGAAAGCAATAACAAATCTTCGACTCATTGATGCTGAATTACCGCTTGATTATGTTAAAGGGTTCAAGGGCCCAACTTATGGCAAAGAAGTCATTAAGAAGATCTTCAAAAGGAAAAGCGGGCCAATAACCTCAGTAGTTCCAAAACCCAAAGTAGGGTATACGGCGAAAGAGCACGCAGAAGTCGTCGCAAAAGCAGTTTGGCGGGGAGGCATGGACTGCGTTAAGGATGACGAAAACTTAACTTCACAGAAGTTTAACAAATTTGAAGAAAGGGTAAAACACATGGCGAGGGTAAGGGACCAAGTTATGAAAGAAACAGGGGAAGTGAAAGACGCGTTCATAAATACAACCGCACCAACTCTGAAAGAACTGGAAAGAAGAGTTAAATTGATACACGATTACGGCTTCAATTATTTTATGATAGACGTTGTTGTCAGTGGGTTTACCGCAGTGGGAACAGCGTCAGAATTAGCGCATGATTACAAAATGGCTATCCATGGGCATAGGGCTATGCATGCCATGTTTGCAAGAAATCCGAAGCACGGAATGACGATGCTCTTCTTGGCAAAACTTATGAGGCTAATAGGTGTTGATCAACTGCATACAGGAACAGTTGTAGGAAAACTTGAAGGTTCAAAAGAGGAAATTATGGCAATGAAAGACATGCTCACAAAAAAGGAAGTTGGAGAAATCACAAATTTGCGAATGCCTCAGAAGTGGGGTAAAATAAAACCGGTACTTCCAGTTTCCAGCGGAGGCTTACACCCAGGGATATTACCTGAAGTGTTTGACATTTACGGAACAACGGACATAGGGATACAATGTGGGGGGGGATCCCAAGGCCATCCCGACGGTATAGAAGCAGGAGCAAGGGCAATAATGCAATCAATTGAAGCCTACAAACAAAAAATTAGCCTAAAAGAGTATGCAGAAACACATAATGAGTTGAAGGTTGCTCTTCAGAAGTGGGGCTACCTAAAGCCCATGTAAAATCTAAAGGGGAGATGCTTATTTTTTTAAAACTAACTCAGCGATCGCTTCTGTGTGGTTGGTTTGCGGGAACAAATCGAATAATGCTACGCTTTTTATTTCGTAATTTTTGAATTTTTGCAAATCTTTTCCCAACTGCTGAATGTTGCAAGAAATGTAGATTATGACTTCTGGTTTTAATTTTTTTAGTTGTTCAATGGTTTTTTGATGCATCCCACTCCTTGGCGGGTCTGTTATTACAAATAATGGTTGAGGCAACTCGACTTTTTTTAGTTGCATAGCATCAAGCAGTATTGCTTCAACGTTTCTTGTGTTGTTGTGTTGGATGTTCTTTTTTAATGATTTTACACATTCCTCTTCGTTTTCAATTATCACCACTTTTCTGAAGAGTTCAGCGTTTATTATTCCAAAAGTTCCTACGCCTCCGTAAAGGTCTAAAAGGTTGGCGCCATTTGTGTTGTGTTTTTTTAGCAGGCTGTGGCAGTGTTCATGCATTTTTCCAGCTACAAATGTGTTGTTTTGGAAGAAACCTTGGACGGAGTAAAAAAATTTTTTTCCTAAAAAACTTTCTTGCAGAGTGTCTCCGCCTTTTACGACAAAAAAGTCTTTTGAAACTGTAACTTCGGTGTTGGGAGGTACATAAGTGACTATTATGTTGTTTGCTGTTGTTTTTTTTGCGAAAGCCACTATTTTTTCTATTGCTTCCTTAATTTTTGACGACTCCGAGTTCAGCACGAATGAAATTGAGGAATCATTTTGTGGTGTTCGAATAACTGCATACCGAAATGTTCCGCTGCGTTTTAACACATCAAAATAGTCGATGCTTGTAAAAAATGCTCTCACTTCTTTTAGTAGGAAGTTTAGTTTTTCATCGGCAATCACGCATCTGTCTACATCAACAATTTTTTTCCAGTTGCCTTTTTCTCTTAATCCTATCGCTTGTGAGCAAAATATTATGTCCATCCTGTTTCTGTAAAAATATTCTGGGCCAGAAAAAACTGTTACCTCCCCATAATTTGTGGCTTTTGCTAACAATCTTTTCTTATTTTCTAATTGCACTTGGTAATCTATGTGCTGTAATGAGCAGCCCCCACATTTACCGAAGTATGGGCATAACGGATTTGCCATAATAGAATCCTTTTTTGGATGTATTGATAAAGATTTCTATCCCTTCTTTCTTATGCTCTAAGAAGGGTTTGTTGATTAAATGCCATCAAAAAATTTGCGTATCTTTGTTAGAAGGGTGTTTGGCGGTTCTACAAGATAAAAAGAGTTGTCGCGACGGTAATTGTTGTTACTTTGTTTCATTGTGTAGAGCGTATCATCTTTTGTTGAATAGACCTCACATTGCTTCATTTCCCCAATAGACGAGTAAGAAAGGGTTATCATCTCCCTTATCTCTATTATACAATCTTGGGCGTTTTGAAAATTGTAATCCCCTTTAACACTTCTTAAGTTGAAATAGCAATATGCAACATCCTTAAATGATGCATTGCCCTCTACCTTTTTTGCTGTTAATGAGCATTCTTTTGCATTCATAAATGTGCTATCGCCAAAAATATTGTTTACTTTAAGCCTTATCGTATTGCTCTTGTGCCCTTCTAAGTAAGCACCGAACAAATTGGCATTTACTTCTCCAAGCTCAAAATCGTTAAATCCTTGCTCGTAACTTGTTTGTACCATAGCTGATAAAAAAAGGCCGAAAGAATCTTTTCTTTTATAGCTCAACTTTTTCGTATCTGCTTTTTTGTTAAGCTTCGTGACCAATGAAGGGGTTATTTTGTAGCTTTGTAGATAAGTTAGGAAGGTGGCAAACTCATTTTTTGTGTCTTTTGTCTTTGCAGGTGTTACTTTTTCAATATAAACTAATAATTCCTTAATAACCAACTCTTCACTAAGAATAACTTCCAGCTTCTTTTCTTCAGCCGGCTTTTCCGCTTGTTCGAATACATCTTTTAAGCTCATTTTTATTAAATACGCTATTTATGTTACCATTTTTTAGTAATTAATAATATATAAA
>JACQSW010000023.1 GCA_016211095.1 Candidatus Woesearchaeota archaeon
AAATTTAAGTAACGTTAAGAAAATTTTATAAACTTCCTTATAAATAAAGGAAGGTTAGTTTAGGAAAAAAAGAGGGTTTCGTGATGCAGAGAAAAGACATTTTTAACATAAGCTTAATTTTAATTCTCACCTTGATATTTGTAAAAATTGTATTAGCAGCTAACCCCGATGTTAATTCTGCCACATTACCAACTGATTATAGCAATTTATTTGAAGATACCGCTTATAGCCAAGATGTTGATGTTGCTAATGCCAACGACACTGGACCTTTAGTTTTTTCTGATTTGCTATCCAACTTTAGTGCAAACAACCTCTTTGATATAAACTCAACAACAGGAGTAATTAGCTTTACGCCACTGTACCAACACGTTGATGCAGGAAATGACGTAGGAGGCAACTATTCCATTCTTATAATAGTGAGCGATTCTGATAGCCAAAATGTTTCTAGGTGGCATTTCAAAATAATAGCTATAAATGATACTCCTTTGTTTAATCAAACCTTTGCTTCGCAAACAGCTACTGAAGATTCTTTGTTTTATTTTGACTTTAACGCGAGTGATGAGGAAGATGGGGGGGAGTGTGATGTTAAGCCGTGCAACCTAAGCTTTGTAGCAAACTATTCCTGGTTTTTGATTAACTATACAAACGGCCGAGCAAACTTTACGCCAGCATATACAGAAGCAGGTGTATGGACTATTAATGTTACTGTAAATGATACAGATGGCAGTTCAAACTCGTCTTATTTAGTGTTGACGGTAAATTATGTTAATGATACACCTTTATTTAATCAGACTGTGCCTCCTTCTGCTCAATCGGTGAATGAGGATTCCCTTTTTTCTTTTGATTTTAATGCTAGCGATGAGGAGGATGGGGCTGAGTGTGATACGAAGCCTTGCAATTTAACTTTTGTTGCGAACTATTCATGGTTCCTGATCAACCAAACAACAGGAAGAGTAGACTTTACGCCGACAAACTCGGAAGTTGGCACTTGGGTAGTTAACATTACAGTGAATGATACGGCAGGCAAAACTAACTCAACATATATGACCTTAAAGGTGGCAAGTGTTAATGATGGTCCGCATTTCACAGTGTTACAAAACTTCACAGGTTATACAAACACGTTTTTTTATTTTGATATCAATGCTTCGGATGTGGACATTGATGTTGTTGGTGATGCAGTGAATTACACTTGGAATGTTACAAAGTTTGCTTCAACAAATGCGAACTTCTCTGCATTGAATTCAACTGATGGGGTGATTAGTTTCATTCCAAACAGTTCACATATTGGAACGCATTGGATAAACGTAACGATACGCGACGCCAACTCAACTTCAAATTCAACAATAATAAACTTTACTATCTATAACAATACTGCGCCGATTTTTCTTGCAGCAAACTTCACAGCTACTGAGAATGCAGCTTTCTATTACAACTTAACCCTTAACTTTACTGATTTGGAAGGGGATTTAATGAACTTTTTTGATAACACCTCCCTGTTCGATATTGATAGAACTACGGGAAATATAACTTTCAATAACTTTAATGATACATTTGTTAGGACAAACTGGGTCAACATAACCGTTAATGACAGTAAAGGGGCGCAGGCTTCTTATATTATCAACTTTAGTATTACCAACGTTAACGACCTGCCAACCATCACAACCATAACTGACCAGTCAATTGCCCATAACTCTTCTTTTAATTTCCAAGTTGTTGCAGCAGACAACGATTCAGTATCATCAAGCGGAGAAACCTTACGTTATTATGATAATTCTTCACTTTTTGAAATTAACAGGACGAACGGTGCGATAAATTTCACCCCGACTTATGATCAGGTTGGCACTTACAGGATTAACATAACAGTCAATGACAGCGCAGCGGGAAGCGCCTCCCTCATTTTTAATTTGACGATAACCAACGCTGCGCCGGCGTTGGCTGCTATTGGGGTGCAAAGAATAAACACCTACCACACCTTGACTTTAATAATAAACGCAACCGATGCAGAGAACGATACATTATTCTTTTATGATAACACTTCATTATTTGATGTTAACATAAGCAGCGGTGTGTTGTCGTTTACGCCCAATAAGTCCCACATTGGCTCGCACTTCATTAACATTAGCGTTTTGGACGCCGTTGACAGTTCGGACTATGAAGTTGTTAACTTCTCTGTTTACAATAATACTGCGCCAAGCTGCACGTCTAACTTGAATGCAAATTTTGGTTCGGCAAGAAACTTCACGATAAACGAAAATGCAACAACTGGGCTGTTCACAGTCAGCAGCTGCACTGACAGCGACGGTGATAACCTAACTTATTATTGGTATTGGACTGGCAGCCTAAATAAAACGGCAACGCCAACCGGAGACAACACCCAAAACACATTCACTTATAACGCCACTTATTCGGATGCGGGCGAAAATAATGTTAGCGTGACTGTTACCGATGGCAATTTGAATTATACCTTTTATTGGAATGTTACAGTGAACAACACAAATTCTCCAGTTTTCTCCGTCCTCACGATAAGTAACCAGAGTGTGGTGGAAAGCACTGCTTTAACTTTGAATTTGTCTCAATATTTCTTTGACCATGACACAGCAGACATCCTAAACTTTACCATCTACTCTTACACGATTAATGAAACTTTTCCAACTTCAACTAATGCTAGTGAGAATTCTACTTGGGGTGCGCAAGCTGGCAACTGGACAATCGGCGGAGACGTTTACAATCAGACGGCAACAACAGCCACAGCTTTAAGCTTTTACACAAACTTCTCATTCACTGATTTTTCTTTAGTGTTTAAGGTTAGGCTAAACTCTGAGGGTGGGGCAGGTGTTTGTTTTAAAGCTCAAGACACAAACTGCGACTCAGGGTTTAGGGCGTACATTGACTCTAGCGCTGATACTTTAAATTTTGATATGAAAAATAACGGAACAGCTTCTTCCTTAACGACGAACTCGTCCACATTTAGCACAGACACATTTTATTGGGTTAAGGTTGTGACGCGAAGCTCTGATTCAAAAATTTTCGTTTCAAGTGACGGCGTAAATTACACAACGCAGCTTAATGTTTCAGCCATAAACTTCACATCAGGCAAAATAGGGCTGTTCACGCTTAATACAAGTGCAACTTTTGATGGTATAACTTTAAATGAGACTGGTATGAGGAACTTCACAACAACATTTAACCAGACATTAAAAGAAGCAAGTTTTACCCCAAACACCGGCTTCACGGGCCAAAGAAGCGGAGTATTAACAGCTTCGGATGGGAATGGCAGTTTTGCAAAATCAAACATCTTCTTTGTGGACGTTTTAGCGGGCAGCGTAACATTAACGACGGTAACGCAGAGCGGCGGTGGCGGAACAGTCGGCGTTGAAAGAAAAGTTGTGTCATTAAGCCTAATTGTCCCATCATTAATAACTCTTAACTCCACAGGGGAGCTTCTTGTGCCTATCGTGCTAAAGAATGATGGGGATGTTGCGCTTAACAAATTCAGTTTAGGCGCGAGCAGTACAGAAAAAACGATAAGCCTAATTTTTGATAAAACCAACCTTGACAGCATTAACCCTGGAGCTGAAGAAAAATTCCTGCTTAGGGTTAAATCAGACGGTTCGGTAAATGGGCGGTACTCTATAGACATAGAAGGGATTGTGCAGGATCCTAGTTTGAGGAAAACAGTTAAGCTTTTCGTTGATATAACTGCTGCGGAGGGCGCATTGAAGCTTCAGCTTGATGACCAAGTAGCTTTTACGAGAGATTTATTCTTGCAGAATCCTGAATGCTTGGAACTGGAAGAATTGATTAAAAGGGCAGAAATCTTGGGGGCGGAGGGAAAGTTTGAAGAAGCAACTAGGCTTGTTAAAGAGGCTAATGAGGCCTGTAAGGATTTGTTGAGAAAAAAACCTGTTGGTGTTAAAGTTGCAAAGGAAGCTTTTACTTGGGAAAATTGGAAGAGGATTGCCTTAGAATTAGCGGTGTTATCAATGCTTATTTCGGGCTTAACTTATTATTTGAGGAGAATAAGATTCAAAAGGGTTAGGTAGCAAACTATTTATACCCAAAAAAACAGATAATGATTATCGGGTAAAAAAAAGAGAGGGTTACATGAAGGAGAAGATAAAGGCTTACCAAAAAGATATTCTGAGAGTTAAGGAAGAGATTAGCAAGATTATTGTTGGTCAGGAAGAAGTTGTTAACGCGCTCATAAGGGCGGTGTTGGCTGATGGCCACGTATTGGTTGAGGGAATTCCGGGAATAGCAAAAACTTTGCTCGTAAAAACTTTGTCAAATGTTATGGGGGGGCAATTTTCTAGGATTCAGTTCACAGTTGATTTGCTGCCGACAGATATTGTTGGAATAACTTCTTACACGGGCGACAAAGGGTTCTACACAGTCAAGGGGCCAATTTTTGCTAACTTTCTTTTGGCTGATGAAATTAATAGGGCTCCGCCGAAAACGCAGTCTGCCCTGCTTGAGGCTATGCAGGAGAAACAGGCAACTATTGGTAAGAGGACTTATGGCCTGCCTTTGCCTTTTTTTGTTATGGCTACCCAGAACCCAATAGAGTCTGAGGGGGTTTATCCATTGCCGAAAGCCCAAATTGACAGGTTTTTGTTCAAGGCGTTGATGGGGTATCCTAGTTTGGAGCAGGAAAAGACTATTTTGAAGCAGAACATTTCCTTGAAGCGGTTTGAAGAGTTTAAGGTTAAGTCAGTTATCACCATGAAAAGGGTGGCTGAGATACAGCAGTTTATTCACAAAATTTATTTGAATGAAGATGTGGAGAGGTACATTGTTAATTTGGTAGATGCTACTAGGCATCCGCATGATTACAAAATTGGCTTGGGCAGGTATATTGAGTGGGGTGGAAGCCCCCGAGCGTCTATTGGCTTGTTTATTGCATCCAAAACTCAAGCGCTGCTATGTGGAAAGGAGTACGTTACTCCGCAGTTTGTGAAGGATGTGGCCCATGACGTTTTGAGGCATAGGATACTTGTCACTTATGAGGGAAGGGCTGAGGGAGTAACTACTGATGATATAATTTCTGAAATGCTTTCTAAAATCCCAGTTCCTTAAAAATTATGGCAAAGAAAAAGAATAATGTTTCGCTAAAAGTTGATTTGCTGCCTGCGATAAAAAAATTGGAAGCGATAACGAAGCGGCTAGTGACGACTAGAGTTATTGGGAGTTACGCAAGCGTTTATGGCGGCCAAGGGCTGGAGTTTGATAGTTATAGGGAGTATGCACCTGGCGATGACGCCTCCCTGATTGATTGGAAGGCTTCTGCAAGATCAAACACCCTCTTAATTAAGAAGTTTGTTGAGGAGAGGAGGCTTGACGTTTTTTTCCTGATTGATACGAGTGAGAGCATGCTTTTCGGATCTACGCCAAAAGTTAAGAGTGAGTACGCTGCTGAGATAGTTGCAAGCATAAGCTTCGCTATTCTCAATGTTGGGGACAGCATAGGTTACGCTATGTTTAATGATAAGGTTATAGAGAAGCATCCGCCTGAGACTGGGGTTAACCAGTTTTTTAGGATTTCCAAGTCTTTGCTTGACTCTAACAATTACGGCGGCAAGTACGATCTGGATAATGCCCTAAATTTTTTAGTAAATTATTTGGAGAGGAGCGGAACATTAGTTATTATAGTTTCGGATTTTATCGGGTTGAAGGGCGACTGGGAGAAGAAGCTGAAGATTTTGAGGGCAAGATTTGATGTCATAGCTATTGTTGTTAGGGATATGCGGGATAAGACTTTGCCGACGGATACTGGGCTTATCATGATAGAAGACCCTTTTTCCAATGAGCAAATGGTTATCGACACAGCTTTGGTAAAAAACCGCTTTGAGGCATACGTTAAAAAGCAGGAGCAAGAGCTGATATCAACCTTGAACAGGTGCGGGGTCGACCATTTAAGGCTTAGCCCAACTGACGATTTTATTAAAGCTTTAGTAGCTTTTTTCACTCGTCGGAGGGAAGAATGGAGGTAACTTTTGTAAAACCCCAATACCTTTACTTGTTGTTTGTTCTTCCAATAATAATTTTTGTACATTTTTACACTTTGAAGCATGTGAGGCGAAGGGCTTTAAAGTTCGCTAATTTTGAGGCTATAAAGAGGATTACTGGCGGGGAAGTCTTGTCAAAAAACATTTTGATTTTGGTTATGAGGTGCTTAACTGTTCTTTTCTTGATTCTTGCGGCTGCAAACACTATCGTTATTTATACAACGGAGAGTGCCACTCACGATATCGTTTTGGCATTGGATGCCTCTAGCAGCATGCTGGCGAAGGATTATGAGCCTAACCGTTTCGAGGCTGCAAAGAGTGGCTTAAAATCTTTTGTTGATGAGGCAGCAGGCAAAATGAGGGTGGGTGTTGTTTCTTTTTCCGGAGCAACAATAGTTGAACAGGGCATAACTAATGATATGGATTTGGTAAAAAAGGCGGTTGATGAGATAACTATCCATGAGTTGTCCGGCACTGATTTGGGGCAAGCCATGATTACTTCTGCAAATATGCTTAGTGGTGAAGAAAGCAAAGCTGTCGTTTTAATAACGGACGGCCAAAGCAATGTTGGTGTTGACCCGGAAGAAGCATTAGGGTACTTAAAAAAAGAAGGGGTCATAATTTACCCTATTGGGATTGGAACTATAGAAGGGGGAAAATTTGGCGAGGTTGGCGCAGCTTTAAAGATTGATGAAGACACTTTGAGATTCTTAGCAGAGGAGAGCAGCGGCAAATATTTCCATCCTACTAGCACCGATGATTTGGTTATGGTGTTTAAGGATATAGCAAGTTTTAGGCAGAGAAAGGTTAAGGCGGATGCTTCTTTCTTTTTGGTTGTTGCCGCTGTTGCTTTGTTGTTTGTTGAGTGGGGATTGTCTAGCTCAAGATTCAAAATAATCTAAATCGCAGTAACTTTATAGTTACTACAAGACGAAAGGTTTATATATCGTGCTATCCGAAAAATATCAACCGGAGTTAAAAAGAAATATGAAAGATGCGGATAAGCTTATTTTTAAATTAAAAGAAAAGCTTGAAGGAATGTACGAGCACACGACTCTTAAAATTTTAAAAAATACCAATGGAGCTTTTTTGTATGTAGACTTTAATGACACCTACGACAATTCTTTAGTAGTGTATGCTGGTGAAAAAGGCGGAATAAGCATTGCAAATATGCTATGCCTGAACAGCGATGATTTTAAGTCATCGACCGAATGGGAAGAAACTGCCAACATTAAAAGTCTTGATGCTGCTGTTGATTTTTTTCATAAATGCTATAAGAAAATGGTAAGCGATGTTGATGAGTTTGAAGGCGAGTGCCGAAGTGCGTTGAAGGATTTTAACATGGACTCTTCTGAACTTTTCCCTGGCGAAAAGCTTACGCCTATTGGCAAGCGTAAAAAATAATTTCTTTTCCACTCCTTCGATAAGATTGAGAATTATCTTTTTGTCTAAAGCAATAGCCACACAGCTATTATAACTGTAGTCACTTTAAAGTTACTACAAAACGAAAGGTTTATATATTAGTTCTGACTTACCTATCACTTATCACCTCTTTTTCCCCAGCAAGAAACCCCAAAAGGGTTTCTTGCCAGGGTTTTTCTAAAAAAACACCAACAACCTAAAAAAACAAATACACCTTTTAACACCACCTGCCTAAAGAAAAAGTAACCCTTATAAATTCCAAAATAATTACTTAAACCATGCAATATTTAGTCAATCAAATTGTCAACAAAGGAATTGACAGCCTTGACCACTCAATGTTGAGCGAAGATTTAAGAAATGAACTTTTCACAAAAGCAGGCGAGCTATTTATCAAAGAGGGCAAACATTTCGAGGGAGTGAAATGCTTGGCGATAGCTCAAAACATCGCTAAATTAAAAGAGTACGGCAATTATTTCGTTGAAAGAATACTCCCTGAATTCGCAATTCTATGCTTCATCCAACTCAAAGACGAAGACATGATAAAAAAAGTCGGGCCCGCCTGCATCGACAAAGGCTACTACAACATCGCAATAAAAGCTTACGAAGCTATCGGCGACAAAAAAATGGCTGAATTCGTAAGAAAAAACTTCTTAGAATAAGCTAAATTCCGATTAATCTTATAAAAAAATTTAAAAGCAAACAAATCCAATTAAAAAGAAATGGTTTTAATTTGCGGTGTGGATGAAGCAGGACGCGGACCGGTAATTGGCCCCCTCGTAATCTGTGGAGTAACAATACAAGAAGAGAACCTGCCACTCCTAGAAAAGCTGGGGGTTAAAGATTCAAAACTTTTAACGCCTAAGCAAAGGGATTTTTTGTTTGAAAAAATAATTAAAACAGTAAAAGATTATAAGTTAATAATTATTCCACCAAGAGAAATTGATGAAGCATTAGCTTCTAATGAGATTAATCTTAATTGGCTTGAAGCAATAAAAACAGCAGAAATAATCAACCATCTTAAGCCGCAAAAAGTCATTGTTGATTGCCCATCAAACAACATAAAAGCCTACTCTTCTTATCTTAAAGATCGTTTAAACAATAATGATGTGGAGGTAATCTGCGCTCACAAGGCAGATGTCAAATTTATCATTGTCTCAGCTGCAAGCGTGATAGCAAAAGTGGTAAGAGACAGGGAAATAGAAGAAATAAAGAAAGAGTTGGGGAAGGATATAGGGAGCGGTTACCCCTCTGATCCTACTACAAAAAAGTTTTTGCAGGAAAATTGGGATAAGCATCCCGAAATTTTTAGGAAGAGTTGGCAGACTTACAAAAATGTTTCAAATAAGAAAGGCCAAAAAAGATTGGATAAGTTCTAGAATATCTCTTTTTCTTGGCTGATCTTGTAAGTGTGAATTTCTGTTGGCGTAAACCATAACGCGACTTCTTTTTTGGCTTCTTCCACGCTTCCTGATGCGTGAACCAAATTTTTGATTGTTATCCCTTTGCTGTCAGAGTATTTGTAGCTTGTATGGGCGAAGTCTCCCCTTATTGTTCCGAGTTCTGCACTTTTCGGTTCTGTTGCACCAACTATTTTTCTTACGTATTCTACTGCGTGTATGCCTTCGATTGCAATTGCGACGAGTGGTGCACTGGTTATGAACTCTTCTAGCCCCTTATAAAAATCTTTTTCTATATGCGCAGCGTAGTGTTTTTTTGCGAAGCTTTTGTCTATCCAAACCATTTTTAAGCCCACTACTTTCAGGCCTCGCTGCTCAAATCTCTTTATTATTTCTCCAACTAATCCCCTAAGAATGCCGTCGGGTTTTATTAGGACTAATGTTCGCTCAATCATTCTTTTTTATTATTTTTTGTTAGGGTTTGTCCATTTAAATTTGGCGGCTTTCCTGCCAAGTTTGAACATATTTTTTTCGCATTTTTTTGAGCAGAGATTAAATATTTTTCCTGCTTTGTCAACGATTATTTTACCTGTTCCTTTTTCTATTTCTATTGAGCAGAATGAGCATTTTGCCATTTTATTTTCTTCCTTTGCTTAGCCTTCTTGCTTCTATTTCTGTTTCCCTAAGCATCAGTATGTCTTGTATTCTTACAGGGCCTTTTACGTTTCTTGTCAGTATTTTGTTTGAGTCTCTTCCGTCTAGCACCTTGCATCTTACTTGTATTACTTCTCCGCGGCTTCCAGTTCTTCCAACTATTTCTTCAACCCTTGCAGGCACGGCGAATGAAAAGGATGACGCTCTCGGTGCTTCTTTTTTTTGCAGTTTCTGTTCTTCTGTTTCCTTTTTTTGCAGTTTCTGTTCTGGTTGCGGTTTTTTTTGGTTTTTTTGTTGTTCTTCCATTTTTATTCTTTCGAAAGGTTGGCTAGGACCATTTGCATTGTTTTTTTGGCTTCTCCTTCTTGTAGTACTACTATGCTTACTGTTGCTATTTGAAGGCCTGCTGCTGCGCCTAGTTCGTCTTTGCTTGGTACTTCGACGTATGGCACGTTTTTTTCCTTGCATAAGGGTTTTAGGTGCATTGTCACTTCTGGCGGGTTAGCGTCTCTAGCTACTACTGCCAGTTTTGCTATGCCTTTTTCTAGTGCCTTTGTTGTTTCGTTTGTTCCTTTTTTTATTTTGCCGGTTTCCCTTGCTAGTTCAACGATTTCGTAAACTTTGCTTATTAGTTCTTTTTCTTCCATTTTTGTGTTCCTCCTTCATTACATCGAATTCCAAAAAACCTTGGGCTTTTCTTCATTTCCAACATTTAGGAGCTCAATTGTTTTTTTGAGGGAATTGTTTTGTTTAAAAAGCTTTCGTATCACTTTTTTTGTATTTTTGGGGAATGATTGTATGGTAAATTTTATAAAGTTGATGTGTGAAAAGGTTTGTCACAATGGGTTTGGCTAATCTTGTACGAAACGAAGTTGAGCATGGGCTAAAAAATGTTTTTGGCGTTTTGAAAGAGAGGATTAATGGGAAGAGGTTTAGCGTTAAAAATCTTGATCAACAAAGAGCCGTTGAGAAGAATCCCGTCGTTCTTTTGCATGGTTACCTACAGAATCGTGGGGTGATGTTGCCTCTTGAAACAAAACTTCGAAGTGAAGGTTTCGGATGCGTGCACAGGTTAAATTATGATTTTTTTAGGGGCGTTGAGGAAACAGCTGGCTACATCAATAAAGAACTTAAGATTATCTTATCAGCTACTAGAGATAAAAAAGTTGATTTGGTTGGGCATAGCTTGGGGGGATTAGTTGCTCTTTACACCAGCTTAGCATTTCCGGAAAAAGTAGATAGGTGCGTGATGTTAGGTTCCCCTAATCACGGTACGTGGCTTGCGTCTTTTGGGTATCTTGCGGTTTTAGGCAAGCCATTTAAGATTTTTGGAATGAAGTTTGATTGTGGCAGCGCATTAGATATGACGCCCGGAATAGGTTTCCAAAAAAAGTTGAGGGGCTTATATAAAAATGATGGTGTAAGGCGTTACAGCATATTCACTCCTTTCGATGCGCTCATAATAGAGAAGAATAGTGAGAAGTTAAGTTATGCATGTAATGTAAATACTGAAGATTTGGGTGCGAAAGATGTTGGCCACGCATCCATACTTACTGATGATAGAGTCATGGATTATATTGTGGGATTGCTTAAAGAATGAATAAGAAAGAGATTAAACGTTTGTTCTCATCTTATAATAAGAAAGATGTAGTAAAGAAGGGGTTTGCGTTTGCCGTGAATGACTCTTTGAAGGATATTATTGAAGATTATTGCTTTTTTTTGGATAAAGTTGCACATGAGTCAAACATTTTTGAGATTTTTGAAGTTGCTAAAGGCCATGTTGAGTTGGTAAGGTATAACAAACTAGACGTGAACCAGCTATGTTGCGAGGTTAATGAGTTAGTTTCTCGTACGGGATCTTTTGTTGAGTTTTCTCTTTATTTGTCAGCTTTGATTCAGAAAATTGCTAAACCGAATGAAGTTTTCTTTTTGGATTTGAGCAATTTGTCCCCTTTGGAGAGGATTGGTTTTTCTTTGAAAAAGGTGAAGCTTGATATTCGTGGCGATTTTGGTTATTGGTTGGGTATGAATGCTAAGGATTGCGAATTTTTGGTTCATGGTGATCTTGTTATTAGGCCTGATGTAAGTTTGGAGGGTGCAGGTATTGGCGTGAATGCGGTGGATTGTAAGATTGTTATTTGTGGTTATTGCCCTCGTGAGGCTTTGTCTAGTTATTGTTCTGGCACGAAGATTAGTATCATCAACAAATAAATATAGTCACTAATTAGTTACAACAAAACAAAAGGTTTATATATGAGTTATACTTTACTAGTAGAAGAGGACAATCAAAAAAATGGGAGACAAAGAAAATCCTCAAAAACCAAAAATAATTCTGAGAAAAGCAGACGAAGAAGAAACTATAATAAAACTAAAGAAACAAGCTATCGAATACGAAATAAAATTAGCATACCAACAAAGAGAGCTACAAGAAAAAGACAAAAAAATACGTGAACTCATCACAGATATTATAGACGCAGAAAAAGAAATAGCTCTCATAAAAAAAGCAACACCAGAAATAGTCTTAGAAACAATAAAACAAGTTTGCAAACAAAAACCACAAGAAACTAACAGCGAACAAGACCTCCCAACACCAGCAAAGCAACAACCGCCAAAAGTAACGCCAACGACTCAACCAAAAAATGCACTTGAAACTTATCAAACAGAACTAACACAAATAAAGCTAAATGCAAAAAACTTGGAAGAAAGGCTAAATGCCCAGATAATCGGCCAAGAAGAAATAAACAAAAAAATAAA
>JACQSW010000004.1 GCA_016211095.1 Candidatus Woesearchaeota archaeon
AAAAATGGTTGATTGGAATTCATTAAAAAATGCTGCTGAAGGATTAGTGCTAGTCCCGCTTTGGGCATACTTAGGATACACCTCAACAAAAAAAGAAATTGAAACCTTAAAAAAATGGTCAGAATCAACTGAAAATGATCAGCCCTCATTAGAAGACCTGCTGCTTCCTAAAAAAGACGAAATGGACATTTACGACAATCTTGAAGGGGGATACATAACTGTCAACTTAAAGAAATCCTCAGAAAAGTTAAGATCGAGAAGTGGCCACTTGCTCAACTACGCAAAAGTGAGGCAATACTGCGGCATAAAAGACGAATTAGCAGATAAAGTCGTTCAAGAAATGAACACTGGCTGGTCTAAACCATTTAAATATTTTTTAACAAATCGGGGCAACATCTACGCGCTAGCATCAGGGCTAGCTACAGGAATATTCGGGAATGGTACAACTTCGGAAATTCCTGTGTGGCAAGCATCTCTTTTAGCAGCTTTCTCTACAAAAATCGGGTGGAAAATAGGGGAATACCTAGCTGTATGGGATTGTTCTAAAAAAATTAAAGACAAAGAAATAAAGCCTTAACTTAGAGTTTTCAAATTTTTTATTTTTCCAAAATCTAGAATTTCATCTTCGCTTATAGCGTAAACTTCAAAATCGTCGATGTTTTTTAGGAATGGGCTAAGGGGTTGTTCCCTAAGGATGTTTGTCCCTTCTGTAACAAAGTTCATTGATGGCAAAACAATCAAATTTTTGTTTTTGAATTTTCCTTTCAGGAAGCATTTGTAGGTTTCACTTCTTCCACCCTCCCTAAAACTAACTGCGGGGTGTTCGTGCCCAATAATGACATTTTTTGCTTTGTCAAATTCTTTGTTTTTCAGGATTTTATCTCCGTGGCAAATAAAGAACTCTCCTGCAACAAAATAATCTTTCACCTCAACATTTCTTTTGTTAGCTATGGGGCCAATAATAGTATCGTGGTTCCCCTTTATCAAAACAATTTTTTCACAATAGCCCATTAGTAAGTCTATTATTTGGAGGGTTTGCCTCCATTCGGTTTCTGAAATTGTTCCAAATTCGTGCTTTAAATCGCCGTTTACAACAACAATTTTTGTTTCAAAATCTTTTAAAAATTTTTTCAGTTCATTAGTTAAATCTTCGAATTGGAATCTGGGAACAAGTATTCCCTGCTTGTTTAAGGCTTCTTCAAAACCGATATGCAAGTCGCTAATAACTGCAACTTTCTCTTTTTTCAAATACAGCCCAAAACTTTTAGCTTCAACTCCGTTTATAATCTCCAACTTTTTTTACCCCTTAATTCCGATTTTTGCTAGCACAAGAGTGTGCATTTTTCTCAAGAATTCTTGTTTGTCATCAATTTTCATGATGTCAGTGTAGCCTTCAAGCACGATGTTGAATGCGAACGGCGAGGGTATTAACGTTTCAACTTCTTTGATTGCTATTTTATTTTCAGTTATCATTTCTAAAACTTTTTTTGCGTTAACAATATCCATTGCGTCTTCCAATACTTCCCTCTTCGCTTCTTTTAGTATTGGGAAGTCTTCCGAGATTCTCCTTACGGCGTTTAGAAGCAGCATCGAGCTTACTTGCTGCCTCCCCACACCTTTTTTCTTTCCTTTATAGCTTCGGAGAATCATCATTGCCCTTCCAGCACAATGCCTGAATCTTCTTCTTAAAATTTCTGAATCGCGTATCGCCAATTGCAGTATCTGCTCTAGCTCTTGCGGTTTTATTAGTTTGAAGGCTTGGAGGACCTGCAGCTTTTTTTCTGCGCTGACGTAAAATCCGTTGTCTGTTACCCTTATCTCTACATCTTTGTGTTGGCTCCTAGAGATTGCGAAGGCGAGCGCCCTAGACAAGACATCGTTCACTCTTCTGCCAAATAATGTATGGAAGATGGCAAATTTTTTCCCCTTTTCATCCGTGTATTGCTCTATTATCAAATTGTTTTCGCTTGGTATCCCTATCATTTTGTATTGTTCCTTAAAGTAGTTGTAGACGGCTTTTGCCGCTAAGTCATCCACATACAAATATTGGTTGATAAATTCAAGTATTTCTTTTTCTGTTTTGTTGTGGCCGAATTTTTCTGCCATCAGTTTCCTGAATCTTTGTATGTCCATAGCTAAATCAAAGCTTAAGGGCAGCATTTCTGACCACCACGAAGGAACCGTCGGCGTTTTTCCCGCTGCAGCACCGACTTGTGCAACCATTCCTCTTGCAAATTTGAATTCGTAAACATCCCCTCCAAGGACGAAGATGTCCCCACGCCTTAGCTTTTCGAGGAATCCCTCATCAATTGTGCCTATTGTTTGCTCTCCGACTTTTACCTTTACTCCTGTTTCGTCTGGGATGGTGCCTATGTTGCTCATGTAGATGAGCCTACCCATCTTACTTTTTCTCCCTATCATTCCCTCTTTGTGCCAAATTTTGGCGTATATGTATCTGTCCTCAAGTTTTGTGTATTCTCCGGCGAGGTAGTCTATTATTTCATCGAAGTCTTTTCTTTTTAGGTTTTTGAAGCAGTAGCTTTTTTTGGCGAGATTCCAAATTTCTTCTATGCTGGTTGAGTTTTCTATGGCTATGCCGAATATTTGCTGGGCTAAGACGTCCAAGCAGTTGGTTGGTATGTGGATTCGGTCAATCTTTTTTTCAACAGCATCCTTAAGCAGGACAGAACATTCAACCAATGCGTCCCTGTCTAACACTATTATCCTTCCTTTTGTTGTGTCATAAAGCTTATGCCCTGATCTACCTTGTCGCTGCATTGCTCTTGCTACGCTTTTTGGTGAACCAAGCAAAACAACTAAGTCGATGTAGCCTATGTCTATTCCCAGTTCTAGCGATGTGCTGCTTACACAAGCCTTCAGTTCCCCATTTTTTAGTGCGTTCTCAACTTGCAGCCTTAATTCTTTTGACAAGCTTCCGTGATGCGCCCCGATTAAGCTTGAAACCTTTGTTGGCGGGCCTTCTTCTATGAGGGTGTATTTTTTTGGGAATTTTGTTTTTAGGTGGTGCACAACCCTTTCTGTTCCGCTACGCGTATTAGTGAATATCAAGGTTGTTTTGTGCTGCTGTATTAGTTCATCTAGTATTGTATACATTTTTTTGTTTAACTCTTCATAGCTTATTTCTATTAGGTCAGGCACTGGCGAAATCACTTTTAGGTCAAGTTTTTTTAAGAATTGCACGTCAACTATTTTGCATGTTCTTCCCTCCCCAACCAAAAAGTTTGCTACCTCCATTAGTGGAGCTATGGTTGCGCTTAATCCCACCCGGCACATTCCCTGCGAAAGCCTTTGCAATCTTTCCATTGATAGCGAGAGGTGCACCCCCCTTTTGTTCTCCGCCAAGGCGTGGATTTCGTCAATTATGCACCAATCAACATTTGTTAGGTGCTCCTTGAACTTTATCGAGGATAAAGCGATTGCTAAACTTTCTGGGGTTGTAATAAGTATATGCGGGGGCCTGTGAAGCATTTTAGATTTTTCATACGTTGACGTATCACCTGTTCTGACAGCAACCCTTATCCCTAACTCTTCGCCGTTAATCTTTTCCATCTCGCCAAGCGGCTCAATCAAATTTTTCAGTATATCATTATTCAGTGCCTTCAGTGGGGAAATGTATACACAGTATATCTTGTCCTGCAAAATGCCTTTTTTTGATGCGTCGATTAATTCATTAAGTATTGAAAGAAAGGCAGTAAGCGTTTTTGTCGAGCCTGTTGGGGCTGATACCAAAATGTTGTTCCTACTGTGTATTTCTAAAACTCCAAAAAGTTGAGGTAAGCTAAACTCTTTGAACTTTGAAAAAAACCACTGGCTAACTAAAGGGTGCAAAACTCTTCTTATTTCTTGTTCCGAATTAGGTTCTTCTTTTAATCTTATCATTATATTCCTCAAAAAAATAGGTAGAAAACAAATCTAGTTTTTTATTTAAAAATTTTTGCTTTGCATTTACTCGAGGTTATCAGAGACGGGCTTTTCTTTTCAACCCGACTGTTTCCAAATAAAGCAAAGTTAAGTCTGACAAGTAGGGGAGTTTTTTTATTTTATTCAAGGGCATGAATATTTGTATTTTATGCTTTTTGGGTTCCTTGTTCTTCATTCGTCCAGACCACCTGTCAACTTCAAATAAATGTGCAAAGACTTTGACCTTGTTTCCGTTACGATTGTAAGCGTACTCTTTAGTTGTTATCTCTTTAAACTCTTCTACAGTTATATTGCATTCTTCAAAAATTTCTTCTTTTAACCCTTCTTCTACACTTTGCCAATCTTTCACTTTACCAACGGGGATAGTCCAAAAACCGTACTTTACATGTTGCTGCATTAACACTTCGCCTTTCTTGTTTTTTAGCACTACAGCTACGCCTTGGTGATCAACAATATCTTCTGCGTTATAACCTATCTTTGCCATATTACCTCAAATGTTTTTAATGATTTTAAAAGCTTCCCTTAATAATTTAGTTGTCTACTCGTATCTTAAGCTGTCTACGGGTTTCATTTTAGCTGCTTTTAGGGCGGGCAGCGTTCCTGAGAATATCCCTAACAAAAATGCGAAGGCTAAAACGGAGAGTATTAGTTGCCATTGTATTCTTATGAGGAGTAACGGGAATCCTAGCGCTTCGGCGATTGCGCCGACAATCAAGGCGAATATTGCTCCAAGGGTTGCCCCGACTGCTCCTCCGCTTAGACCCAATAAGCCTGATTCGATAATGAATATCATAAGTACGCTTTCATTGCTTGCGCCTGTTGCTTTCATTACCCCGATTTCCCTGGTTCTTTCTAGCACTGAGGTGAACATAACGTTCATTATCCCTATAGCCCCAACGATCAAGCTTATTGCTGCTATGCCTGCTAGGATGAATTGTACCATGCCAAGTATTACCCCAAGTTGATTGAGAATTTGTTGAGGGGTAAATACTTCGAATTCTTCGTCGTTTCTTTCTCTTTTCAGCTTTTGTTTTATTGTTCTGGCAACTTCATCCATGTTTTTGCCTTTTTTGACTTCTACTGTTATTACGCTGACCTCTTCTGGCTTGTTGAATATTTCCCTGCCAACATCTAGCGGTATGTATACGCTTGAATCTATGTGAGGGACGCCTTGTTTTTCAAAGATGCCTATAACCCTAAATTTTCTTCCTTCGATGTAGATGCTGTTTTTTGCTCTTATCTCTTTGTCAAACAAGTCTTTGGCAGTTTTGTATCCCACGATTGCGTAGTCTTTTTCTCCTTCCCTGAAGCTTCTTCCTTCGTAGAATTTTATGTCCATATCCAAAAATCTTTGTTCCGCCTCTTCAACTGGGTAAGCGTTTATGGGCTTGTAATCTTCTTGGGTGCCATATCTAATTTTTGCGTTTTGCATAAGTACTGGTGTAACATAGTCTACCCCCTTGATTTTTTCTATAAGTTCGACGTCTTTGGTTGTTAAGCCCTCAACACCTACGGGTGGCCCCATCAATCCTTTAGGCACTACCCTTATTCTTTTTATGCCCATTTTTTCAAACTGGTCAACTATCGCATTTTCCAAGCCGTCACTAATCGAGATTAACGAAACTATTGCAGCTATACCAATCACTATCCCAATAATTGTTAAGATTGCTCTCAGCTTTCTGTGTGTTAAGTTGTTTATCCCTAATCGGATAAAGTCAGTTATCATCTTTTTTTTAGTCCTTTAGTATTTCTGCTGGCATGAGTTTTGCTGCTTTTTTGGCTGGCAAATAACCCGCTATCGCTCCAAGTATTGACGCAAAGAGTATTGTGAACATCGCAAGTTTCCAGTCAACAGTTATTTTAAGCAAGAAGAATCCTGCTTTTTGTGCGCCCACCCCAATATAGTGAGATATTATGCTGCCGAGTATTGCTCCAATAGTGCCGCCTACAAGCCCGATGATGACTGATTCTGTTAGGAATATCATCATTATGTCATGCCTTGTTGCGCCGACAGCTTTCATTATGCCTATCTCTTTGAATCTTTCCAAAACGTTTGTGTACATAGAGTTCATTATGCCAATAGCCCCAACGAGTAGGCTTATCGCTGCCACACCCGTAAGCACAATCCCAATTATCCCTAATATTGTGTTTACCTGTGCCATCAGCTCTTCAGGGGTTCTCACGTCGAAATCATCGTTTTTTCTTTTCTTTTCCAAATTTTTTGACACTGCCTCCGCAATTCTTTCAATGTCTTTTCCTTTTTGCACCTCAGCAACTATGAAATTTACTTCTTCTTCTTTGTTGAATAATTCCCTTCCAGCCTCTTCTGTGATGTAGATTGTGTAATCGTCTTCAGAATTCCCTACAGGCTTTAATATTCCGACCACCCTAAGTTTTTTTTCTTTTATTGACAATTGGTTGCCCACTGTTGCTTCTTTTTTGAATAAATCTTTCGCAGCCAATGAGCCAAGCATCACTGAGTATTTGTCTTCACCCTGAAAAAATCTTCCGCTACTAATAGGCAAATCCATCTCGATAAAGGCTTTTGCCGTATCCGCTGCCGGAACCGCCATAATGTTCCTTACATACTTTTTTTCCCTTCCAAGGGTAACGTCAGAACTCAACATTAAATAAGGAAACGCCCACTCAATGCCATTAGTTTTTTCCACAACATCAAAGTCTTCTGTGGTCAAGCCTTTTTGCTTTAATTGGAAAGAAGAAAGAACCCCTTTTGGGGCGATGAATATTTTGTTGCTCCCAACCTTTTCGAATTGGTCTTTCACCGCGTTTTCCAAGCCGTCACTAATCGAGATTAACGAAACTATTGCAGCTATACCAATCACTATCCCAATAATTGTTAGGTTTGCCCTTAGTTTTCTATGCCTCAAACTAGTTAAGGCAAACCTTAAGAGATTCTCGATCATTTGAGCAGTTTTTCAAGTCCCCTCTTTAAGTCGTCAGGGGCATTTTTCAGGTTCTTCCAACGGAGATAAGACAACACCTTGATTATTGCTAAAATGGTTTTTAACGCAATATTTTTGACTGCCCTATCAATACTCTTTTCAATTTTCCACTCCCGCAGGAAAAATATCACAAGAACTGCAATCGCTGCATACCACAAGTCCTTCCATTCCCATCCACCTTGTTCTTCCAAGCCAAATTTTCTTATTTCACTTGCCGTATAGAGTTTCAGTTCTAACTCTTTTTCATCAATGTGCTGCTTGTTGTAAGGGTCTTTGTAGTCAATTTTTAGCTTCAGCGGAGCAGCCTCGCTTACTGCGTCTTTGACGTAAACCTTGAATTCTGCTGTTTCAAAATCATCGCTGTCCAAATTTCCGAGGTATTCCCTGTTGTTGCCTATAACTTCATATTTGTCTGTCGGCACAATCTCTATGGACAAAAATTTTAGTTGCGTTGGCCCAGAGTTTGAGATGCTTATCACGACGCTGCCAGCATCCCCTGCTTTGTGCAGTTCAGAAGTTTCAAGATTTAAAACGTAATCTGGCTTTCCACCAATAAGCACACCTATTGAGTTGTTTATTGAGTAGTTGTTGCCTATAGAGTCGTAATAAGTTATTATTAGCGGCACTTGGTAAGCCTTTGCTTCTGCTGATGCCTCCGTTACTATGTCAAAGTTTAGCTGCCTTTCTTCCCCGCCGATTAAGAGGTTTAATCTTTTTTCAGATATAGACCCTACAGGTACGAATGGGAGGTTGCTTGAAATTTTTAGGTTAACAACCATATCTTCAAGTGCGGCTGTTTCTTCGTTCTTGAGGAAAATTTTGATTGTGCCCTCGCTGCCGGGGGGGATCATTGATGGTTCTGTTTCAACCTTAGAAACTGTAAGTATTGTTTTCTTGCTTTTCAAGTCTATCGCTATTGGTGTGCTTGTTATTTTTGAACCTGAAACTGTTAATTCAAACTTTAGGCTTGTGCTGCCTTGAAGTGCTTTTTCGTCAACCTTTATTCTGTACTTGACGAGCATTGAGGTTCCCTTCCCAATTAACGGAAACTCCCTAACTTCAACGTCACTTGGGTGCATAGTGAAGGGGTATTCGGGGATTATTTCTAATTTTACAGCCCTATATTCTACTGTTCCAGGATTTTCAAATTTTAACCACAAATCAAAGTATTGGCCCGGCTCAACTGGAAAGGGCTCATACTTTACAACGTTTAATCTCAAATCTGTTCCTGGGAACAAGGCGGTTAGCGCACTTGCAAAATTCGTAAATAATACTGCAATTAATAATGTTAATAAAAATATTTTTTTC
>JACQSW010000025.1 GCA_016211095.1 Candidatus Woesearchaeota archaeon
GAATAGGCTAATTTTATAAAAATAATAGGGGTAATCAATTTGCTCATATTCCGCAATTACATCAAGCTTTGTAAAGGCATAAAAAAATAAAAATAAGAGTATTGCTAATAGCATAGCACCTATTATACCCGCAAAAATTGATTTCGACCATTCCATTTAATAGAATGCTGCAAGCTTTTATATTTAAGCTTTCTCATTAAAAATCTTGCATAAAGCCATTTGTCCTTTTCCGAATTCCGTCAAATCACCTTTCCTTTTTAGTTTCAAGCAGTCTCTGTAAATTTCTAGGAGTAGTTTCTTTTCTTGCTTGTTCATTTTTTGTCCCTCATTGCTTTCCACATTTTGAAGAAGTCTACTAGGTCTTCTGTGTCTTCTTTATTTAGGTTTGCTCCTTCTTCCCGAAAGGCTTCCGCCATACTCTCGGTTAGGTCTGCATCTGTGCAATGAATGTAGACTTGTGTGCTTCCAAAGTCTTTATGCCTAGCAAGCCTCTGCGAATGAATTGGATTCTTTGTTTTGTTGTAAACTCTTGTTATGAAGTAATGCCTTAGGCTGTGTGTTGTCAGACGGTATAGACTTCTTTTTCTCTCAATCATAGTCTCTTCTGAGTCTCCATAGGTTTCGTTTAAGTCAGCAAGTTTGCATGCATCCCTAAACTCTCTCCTAAGCCAATTAGGGCTTGCATGTTCAAGTCTTTGCCCTCGAAAAAGATAGTCTTCCCTGTTTGCTTCTGGTGGGGATTTTTGAACCCATAGCCTAAGGAGTTTTTGAACCCTCTCAGTCATCGGCAAGAAGTCGATAGTTTGAGCTTTTTCAGTATGCACTCTTACTCGTTTGTTTTGGAAGTCTATGTCTTCCCATTTGAGTATTACAACCTCCCCAACTCTTAAGCCTAAGTTTGCCATTAGGTTGAAGCACATCCAAGCCTTCTCGTTCCTTATAACGCCCATAAAACGCTTTAATTCGGCGTCTGTAAAGCCCCTATTAAGACTTCCATATTTTGCTTGTTTTCTTCTTTTGTATTTTTTCTTTCTTATTGCAGAAAGCCTTGTGATTAATTTTACTAGCTTGTTTTTGCTTAAGTCTTCCAGAGAAACAAGCTTTTTTTCTCCTCCCTCTTTGCCACAAACGACAGCCAACTCCCCACAAACAAAAGAAGTGGGCCTGCCCGGATTTGAACCGGGGACTCCCACCTTGTAAGGGTGATGTCATCTGTGGGTTTCCAGCTGAAACAGCTAAGGAACTAACCGCTAGACCACAGGCCCGCTATAATTGCAACAATTCTTCAAACCCACTTAATATTTAAAATTTGCTATACGCTAAAACTTTTTTTTAGAAATCTATTTAAAATGTGATTAATCTACTTTATTCTATGGAGAGAGTTCTTATTGAAATAAAAGCAAGATGTTCGGATCAAGATTCGATAAGGGATATTTTAAAATTAAGAAACGCCGAATTTAAGGGCTTGGACCACCAAGTAGACACCTACTTTAACGTAGAGCGGGGTAGGTTAAAATTAAGGGAAGGAAACATAGAAAACCACCTCATCTATTATGAGCGGGAAGATAAAAAGGGCCCAAAACAATCAAATGTTATCTTATTCCAATCAGACCCAAACTCATCCCTAAAAGAAATCCTAACAAAATCATTAGGCATCTTAGTAGTTGTTGACAAAAAGAGGGAGATATATTTTATTGAAAACGTTAAATTTCACCTTGATGCATTGAAAAATCTTGGGACGTTTGTAGAGATAGAAGCAATTGACGCGGATGGAAGCATAGGTAAAGAGCAATTGCTAAAACAATGCCAATCTTACCTCGACTTATTTAAAATTCCCAATGAAGACATGATTTCTGGGTCTTATAGCGATATGCTGCTTAAGAAATAATTGGCTGGCATTCGACGGTCTAATTAATTTTTGCTATCATCTTGTATTCTTGTATGAAAAAATTCAATTTTTTATAAGCCCCAATAGCAGGCTTATTGTTTATGTCAACGTGCAAGGAGCAGTATTTGACCTCTCGCTTTTTTAGGTATTCAAAAAAGATTTTAATCAATTCAGAAAAATTTCCTTTCCCGCGAAATTTTTTTGTTATGAACACGTTTTCGATGTATCCAATTTTTTCTGTCTCAACCTCGCATCCGTTTCTGCTTAACTTCTCAATTTTTCCAATGAAAAAGCCAGCTGGTTTTTCTTTATCAGCAAGGATCAAGAAAAGGGTGTTTCTTTTTTTGATATTTTTCATA
>JACQSW010000024.1 GCA_016211095.1 Candidatus Woesearchaeota archaeon
CTAACCAACACCTAATAAGCTTATTAATCTAAAAAAGATGCCAAAAAAAACTTTAACCACCATCCTAGGCAAAGCAGACCCGCATATACACACAAACCTCAGCGATGGCAAAGACTCCTACCAATCTGTTGTTGACTACGCAGAACACCAAACAGACCTAAATGTTATCGCAATAACCGATCATGATTCTGTAATTGCAAGCCTATACGCCCTAGATTACGCCAAAGATAAAGGCTACAAAATTAATATTATAACTGGAACAGAAATAAGCTCAAGAGAAGGCCACATCCTCGGGCTATACATCGAAAAAGATGTCCCGCCAGGGCTTTCTTGCGAAGAAACAGTAAAAAAAATACACGAGCTAGGGGGAATAGCTATAGCAGCTCACGTCAACCTAAAAAAAGAAGAAAAAACTGGGCACAAAATCCTAAAAAACAGAAGCCTAACAAACGGATACATAAAAAAAAGCGGAGTGGATGCAGTAGAAATATTCAACGGGGTGCCAAGCCTATACTTCAGGAACAAGCGCTCAGGAAAAATCAATGAAGAAACATTCAAACTGCCAACAACAGCGGGCAGCGACGCACACATCAAAGAATCAATCGGCAGCTGCTACACATCATTCGAAGGCACAACCAAAGAAGAGCTAAAGGAAAATCTCCTAGCAGGAAAAACCACTATCTCAGGAAGAGTATGGCACAAAAAAGACATCGTCAGCTTCCTAAAATTCAAATGGAACACAACCAACGACAAAAAAAAGATACTACACGACTTGTTCGAAGTCGGGACACTCGAAAAAATTGTAGAAAAAATATTAAAAAAGAGTAAATAAGCTTTATTTTATCCAAAAGGTTTCTATTTCGTCAATTCTCCAAACAGGGTTGATATCCAAAATTTTAGGCAGCTTTTTCATAGATTTATATTCAAGCATTCCTTGCCAAGCGATCATAACAGCATTATCCCCGCAGTATTTTAGCGGCACAGGATAAAAATTTGCCCCCCTGTCGATGCACATTGTGTTTAGCATCTCGCAGAATCTTTTGTTAGCGGCAACACCCCCAATCACTATCGTTTCTTTTTTTTCGCAATGAGCCATCGCCCTCTCGCTCACCTCCGCAACCATTGCAAAGCAAACCTCTTGAAGAGAAAAGCATAGGTCTTCTTTGCTCGCGCCTTTTTTGTACAAACTTTCTGCTTTTGTGATTATTCCAGAAAAATCAACATCCATGCCCTTCACGTTGTAAGGCAACTCAACGTATTTGCCTTTTTTTGCCAGCTCCTCCATTTTCGGCCCGGCAGGAAAACCCAAGCCGATTATTCTTCCGAATTTGTCCAGCGCATTACCCAAACCTATACTTAACGCTTCACCAAAAACGCGATACATTCCGCCCTCATGGGCAATTATTTGGGTGTTTGCCCCGGAAACAAAAACAAAAACCGGATCACTAACCTTGGTTAATAGTTTACCTATCTCTAAATGAGCAACAATATGGTTAACTCCAATCAAGGGCTTATTATATTTCTTTGCTAGTTCCTTAGCAAATTCCATGCCCGCAAGCAAACACGGCGGCAAGCCCGGACCGCTGGATACCGCAAAAAAATCTATGTCACTTATCTTTAATTTTGCTTCAGTTAAAGCTTGCCCTAACAAGTTCTCCCTAACCAAGCGATGATGATGCGCTGCTTCGTGAGGAATTATGCCCCCCATACTTGTTTGGTACATATCCCTAACATCAGCTAAAATTTTGCCTTTATCATCTACAATTCCAATACCAAAGGTGTGGGCTGTGCATTCCAATCCTAAACAAATCATGCTTTTCATTGGGGGGTTATGCTAAAATTCTTTTTTTAAAATCTTGATTATTTCTTCTCCACAGTTATTCCAAAAATCCAGTATTTCTTCTGCTTTGGAGATTGACGCTCTGAATCCCCGATAGTTTATGTCGTGCCTTATTTTTTTGAATCTATCAAGTGAGTTTAGTTTTAGTTTTTCTTTTATTTCTAAGTCTTTTAATGCTTCTATGCTTATTTCATGATTTGTTGGTTCGTATCCCAAAATCCACCATTTTGCATCTCCGAGCTGTCGAATTGACTCATAAATCTCTCTGAAAATTAGGGTTGCTGTGTCTTCATTAATTTTAATGGTTTTTGTGACTTTTGCATTGACTTCTGCCGAGTTGATTATCGACTTAATCTTTTCTTGGTCTTTCTGCCGATTCCTTATTATCCCGCTCTTTAACCATAGGGCAATAAACTCTTTTCTCATTTTTTTACTTTTAAAAATCCCCAAAGCAATATACCATTTGCGATGTTGTTGAATACGCCTAGGTCTATGTTTTGTCGGTTAAATAAATGTATTTGTATCTTTCTGTCAATTATTTTTGCAAATTCCGAAAGTTCGTTTAAGTTTATAATCTTGTATTCTTTGATTTCATCAGATTCTATTGCTATGTCTATATCGGAGCTGGATAGGTCTTCTCCTTTTCTAAAGCTCCCAAATAAGATTATAGATTTTGGGTTTTGGAAGTGTTCTATAAGGAATTCTACTAACCCGCTTTGATAAACAAAATTCAGGTTATAAACTATTTTGATCCTTATGTAAATTGAGTTTGTCTGGTTTGCTTTTATTCGCCAGATTTTGCTTAGCTTTTCGATAGTTATTAATTCTGCTTCGAGGAATTCTTGTAGAATCTTTCCTATATTTGCTTTTGCGACTCCAGCTTCTTTTGCTAAGTCGCTTAAGCTGAACTCTTTTTCGGGGTATTTGAACAAGGTTTCAAGTATCTTATTTTTAGCGGTTTCTTCGTATAAGTTAGGATATTTTTTGTGAACAATCGGTTTCATTATAGTACATATGTTATATTATAGAACTATATAACGTTTTTGGTTATCCGAACACCCAAGGGTTAACAATTCGCTACTACAAAAAAGAAAGAAAGAACAAACAACTGCCCAAAAAAATTAAAAACTTACCCAACAATAAACAATCCATGCCTTTAGAGTTTTCTTGCGGAGCAGTAATCTTCAAAGAAAGAAAAAAAGAAAGAAACTACCTCTTGTTGTGCAAGGAAGAGGGATATTGGGAGTTTGCCAAGGGGAACAAGGAAAATAGTGAAACAGCCAAAGCAACAGTGATTCGGGAAGCAAGAGAAGAAACAGGGATAAGAGACTTAAAATTTGTGGAAGGATTCAAAGAAAAAACTTCTTGGTTCTACAAAAGAGAGAATAAAACTATTTACAAACAGGTCGTTTGGCTTTTGGCAGAAACAAAAAAAGAAAAAATAAAACTCTCATTCGAACACAAAGGATACAAATGGCTAGCTTACGGTGAAGCACTAAAACAATTAACCTTCAAGGATTCAAAAAAATTATTAACAAAGGCGAATAATCTTTTAGAAAGAAAGGTGAAGAAAACTTGAACAATCTGGAAATCGCAAAAATATTTTATGAAATAGCGGGCATCTTAGACATGCAAGGGGTCCAGTGGAAACCTCAAGCTTACAGAAAAGCAGCAGGAGCATTAGAAGCCCTATCAAAAGACGTAAAAGAGATTTATGAAAAAGAAGGGCAAAAAGGCTTAGAAGAAATTCCTGGAATAGGCGAAGGCTTAGCAAAAAAGATAATCCAATATATAGAAACTGCCAATGAAATTATAAAGCAAGATCTTCTAGTTAAGACTTATTATTTGCCAAGAGAAGAGGCAATGAAAATTCCAGGTGTTGTTAAGCTTGCAGGCGC
>JACQSW010000003.1 GCA_016211095.1 Candidatus Woesearchaeota archaeon
GAAAAGGTATGTAAAGTTTAAGGATGCGGGAATAGAAAAGGTTCTAAAAAAAGAATTAAAGAAGAATAAAGGCTTTTTCGAGTTCGTGGCAATAAGTGAACAGTTTCCATGGTCAGAGGATGCTTATGTTGGTTGCACAGAATGCCCAGTTAGCTCTCACATATGTGCTAATCCCTCACTAGAAACAGAAGGTTGGGCTTGCCCATTCTACAACGGCTACAAACAAAATTGTGTCCATCCAAAAACCTGCTTGCACAACACCAACTCGGATCATTTCTTGAATTTTTACAGCAGCATTGACGGCGGAAGCATAGCCAGATATGGTAATGTTGCTGGCCAAATCAATGAAAAAATGAAGGGCACAGATGCCCAATGGGCTTACGCAGAGTTTGAAGACGACGGAAAAAAAGTAGTCCTCGTTGAGCTCGTTACAGACAAGGAAGTAACAGAAATAATAAGGAAAAGAGAAGATGAAAAGAAAAAAGAAAGCAAGCTCAAACACTTAAAAAGCGGCCTCGAAATCGTTGTTCTTGTCGGGATAGCTGCATGCGGAAAATCTACCTACACAAAAAACAACTACCCAAACCACTACAGAATAAACCTTGACTCAATACACCAAATGCTTGACTCTGAAAAGGGTTTTGACAACAAAAACAGGGACCTCGCAAGAAAAATAGAGAACGAAATAATAACTGACAGATTAAAACAAAAAATACCAATCATAATAGACAACACAAACTTAGACCAACAAATAAGGGCAAAGTATGTTGAGCTTTCAAAAGAGCATGACGTGTGCATCAAAGCAGTTTACTTTGAGCCCGACGTAAAAAGGTCAATTAAACAAAATAAGGAAAGGAAAGAAAAAGGCGGACGATTCGTACCGGAACCAGCAATCTACAGCCAAGCCAAAAAAATCACCAAACCCACAACGGACGAAGGCTTTGATGAAATTATAGAAGCAAAATAAGCGAATACTTGGCAACTTCCCTAAAATCTCTAAATCAAGATTAAACGATAAGTTTTATCAAGCCCCTTTTCGGTTGGTAGGCTTCTCCTTCTTCCAGTAATTCTTTTATTACTTGGTTGGCTTCTTCATCATTTAATCCAGAATTTTTTATGAGTTCAGAAATGATTATTCCTTCTTCCCCAGTTTTTTCTAGCAGGTTAACAATTTTTTCTCTTGCAACAATTGACGGCTCTATCGGGTCTTCATCAATTGTTTCTTCTGCAGCTTTTGGGGATTTGGCAAGTTCTGGTTGGCCGTAACTCTTTGACAGTTCAAGCTTTCTAACTGTTGCCCATTTAGGGTCAACTTGTTTTGCCATTTCTGGCCTGATGAACACCTCATCATTTTTTTCAGCCATCCTGCCAACAGCCAATACGACGTTGCCTACAGAAAAATTTTTTATCAAAGCAGCATCTTCACCCCAAGCCTTCATCCTTATCTGCCCGGAGCTGTCGTCAACGGTTAAGAAGGCGTAATTTCCGTCAAGGCTTGCATAGCTTTGAACAACAACCCCAAGTATGTTAATCCTTAATGTTTCTTTGCCTAAAATTATGAAAGCGTTTGTGAAGTCCTTGGAAAAACTTTTTTTAGCGCCTAACAAATCCTTGATCCAGAATTTGTAAGCTGTCTGCCTTTTCTGAAAATTCAAAATCATACCCCCCCAAAATTAAAGTTTTTGTATGAAACCCCTCTTAGGCTCAAAGATATCTCCGCCTCTTTTGAGCTGGTTTATCGCTTCATGGACCTTTTCTTCGCTAATGCCTACCTTAGATGCTTCACTTACTATCTCCTCTACAGGGATTGTTTTTCTTCCTTTTGAGTCAAAATCGTTGATTATGCCCCTTATTCTTATTATTTTGCCCCTCTCAGAGGTTGATATGCCTGTGCTTATTCTGTCGATGTCAATTTTTCCAGTAGCGGGGTCTATGCCTACTTGTTCCAAAGCGGATCTTAGCATCTCAATTGCCCTTCTCGCATCTTCCTTTGTTACTTTGTCAGAGAGTGTTACCCTTGCTGAAGCCTCTGCTAACCTTACCAAGCCTTCGAGTTGCCTTGCTGTTATCGGAACCGGTTTCAGCGCTGCTTCATCCCCAACTGTTCCTGAATTTCTTAGTTCCACATAAAAGTTTTTTATTTCTTCCATCGCTTCTTCAGTCAGGACTGGGAATACTTTTTGTTTAACATAACAAATAAATTTTCTTAATAGCTGCGGATCAACTGGGGATTTAACATGGTCGACAGATCTTTGAATATTTAAAACGTGTGTAGCAATCTTCTCATCCTCAATTTTATTCGGCTTGTCTTTAACAATAAATATCATGTCAAACCTGTTAATCAGCGCAGGAGGCAAATTTATTTGCTGGGCAATTGGGGCGTAAGGGTCAAATCTTCCAAGTTTAGGGTTCGCAGCAGCCAACACAGACGTTTCCGCCTTTAGGGTTGCCTGAACGTTCGCTTTCGCAATGCTGACTTGTTGATTCTCCATCGCTTCATGCAAGGCAGAGGTATCCTCAACGCTCATCTTATCCATCTCGTCCAAAAGCATTATTCCCTTGTTAGCTAATACTATAGCTCCTGCTTCAAGTGCCCAACCCCTCATAAATTCGTCTTTCACCAGAGAAGCTGTGATACCGGCTCCCGATGTTGAGCGCCCAGCTACATATCTTGCTTTCGGCGCAGCTTTTGATGTGAACATAAGCATAGAAGATTTCGCAGAGTTATGGCATACAATCCCATTTGCTATAAACGAATGACTTATTGGAACTTCGAAATCAAAAACGTCCATTACCCCGCAAGGTATAACATCTTTAACTTTTTCGTATCTCTGCGGATGTTTCCTCTTATTGGCGTCGCATTTAATTTTGATTTCCCTTAAAACATTTCCTAAGGCATTTTTCTTTTTTTCTGAATTAAAGCCGATATGTTCAGCAAATAGCTTCATATCGCGTGATCTTCTGATACATAAATTATCTTCAATTATTCTGGATTGTATCCCAAAATAAAGAAGTAATAGTTGCACATCTTTTAATAAGCCGCTACTGCGAGACTTCAATTGGACGGACGTTCTCCCCCTTCCAGTTGCAAAAGCGCATCCGTCAGCCTCAAAAAGCCAGCTAACAAATTTTGCTATAACCCTATTTGGGCTTTTGAATATCTGCCCAGGGACCCTTTTGTTTGCTAAAAATGAAAGAGAAGATGCAACCTGCCTGCTATTAATTTCCATAATATGCATTTGCTGAGTTGAAATAATTTGCCTTAATAACCCATTACCATTGTCGATAGTTTTGACTTCCATTCCGCCGTCTCTTGTTGTAATTACAGGCTCTACAGCGAAAGTATTTTTCCAAAATTCAGAAAGTTTTGGGATTAAATCTGTTTCTTCATTATTAACATAGCAGGCTATTCTATAACCATTTGTATGGACATGGCCGTCGCCGATTATATACCCATACAAAGAAGCTAATTCTGGTGTAAGCTTATCTGGAATTGAAACTTTTTTTAAACAACCAGCTTTTTTTTCTACTGCAATAAAATTTGTTGGTGCAAGATATTTCACTAAGTTCGGGATTTTTGGCATTACTCTTATATTTGTTCCTGGCAAAATCTCATCTGCCCTCTCCCATCCATATTTTGTCAAGAAGGGCTGATTATAAGTGCAAGTTATTTCTTTCCCAGTTTCTGTTACTAATTTAAGAACAGGTTGTTTTAAGTATTTATGGAATACTGTTGCAAAATCGTAAGGTTTATCGTTTTGATTTTTTCTAATCTTAGTTACAACTTCTTTAATAGGCTGCAAATGTGTTTTTCCTAGAGATTGTATCTCATTCATTCCCTTGTGAAGGAGTGCTACTCGCGAATCCCCCACAATGCATCCAGGATCGCCAACTAGGAGCACATGAATGTCTCCCCTGATTGTTGTTCCGTCGGGCTTCTTCTTCCTAACCCCCCCAAGGAGTTGGAGTAGTATTGTTTGCTTTATTCGTTCATGGCCAAATATTGATGGGGCGATTGAATTTGTTAATTTTTGAAAAGCGTCTTTGCCCCCTGCTAATTGTTTTATCGCTTTCTCGTCTTCCTCATCTATTTCTATTTCAGAAAAATCTTCCTCAACTAGCTCTATGAAGTTTGCTATCATGGCTAAATCAAACCTCACGGATGTTCCTCCACTCTTAAGCGGAATCGGGATCTCTTTTATGATGCCAACAACCCGAACTTTACTGCCAGGTATTGTTTTTTTCTCCATCCTCGGCTCAACTAGGTCTTCCCTCAAAAATACTGAGAGCCTTTTTGGCTGTGCACCTCCATCTTCAGATGATTCCTCAATAACAAGTCTTTGAGCATCCACCAATTCTTTTGATAACAACCTAAACTTCCCTTTCCTTCCACAAGTGCACCGACTTGGCTCCCTAAATGTTTCATCAAGCTGAGGGATCCTTATCGCGTTTCCGCAGCTTGGGCATTCAAATTTGGCTGAAACCACCTGCGGCCTTACATTAGATGACTGCCTTATTATCCCCTCAAAAAAGATGAATTTGTCGAGGTGTGTGCTTCTTATGTTCCTTATTTCCACTTTTTGGGATGCTGCGAGATTTGTGAAGCGAGCCCTTAAGTTTCCCACACCGAACTGCTCGGTTGCCACTTCGCACGCCCTTATGGTCTCTGTAGGCTCCTCAAGCAGCTGTTCCGCTAAGTCGGGATCAAATTTTGATAATTCGGCAAAGTCTATTACTAAAAATTTTTTGTCTTGCGACTGTAGCTTGTACAGTTCTTTTTTGTAGTGACTTTCAAGAAATTCTTGGAATTTTTCTATTTGGTCGGAAGCATCAACCGCCATATTTTCTGCCCTCTCACCCTTTTCAAGAAGGGAAAAAAATTTTTTAGTTTATAAATGTTCTTAACAAAAAAAGTTGTTATTTCCAAAAAAGTTGAAAAAAATGGTGTATGTCTTTCTTAGGTTTTGCAAGTTTTCAACTAGTTTCGCTACTGCTTCCCTAAGCTTTGATTCGCTTCTCGTTCCCGTGCAAACTATTTTGCCGTTGCTGAACAGCAGGAATGTTGCTCTGGTGTCGGAAAGCTTGTAAACTAGCCCTGGAAATTGTTCGGGCTCGTACTCCGTGTTTTCCAATTCAATTGCGAGGGTGTTGAGGTTTAGGTCCATGCCTATGCTTCCGGAAGCAACCATGTTTTGCACCTTGCAGAGGGGCATAGTCTTTATTTTTATGCCTATCTTTTCCAGGTTTTTCATTATTTTTGATACTGCTTCCTTCACTTTTTTCATGCTTTTTGCGCCTGTACATACCACTCTGCCAGAACTAAATATTAAGGCAGAGGTTTTAGGCTCCTTTATCCTCATGACCAATCCCGGAAACTGTTCAGGGTTGTACTCTGTGTTAGGTAGCGTTTCTGCCAGCTTAACAAGAGGTATTTTTTGTTCAAACCCTGTTGTCGCTACGATATTTTGTATTTTTATCTCAACTTTCTGATTTCCCCTTTTTGTCACTGATGGTTTTTTAGAATCACCTTTTTGTTTTTCTACACTTTTTTTTGCCATTAAATTACTCCCCCTTCAAATTTTTTTTTTGATTTAAAAAAAAAAAC
>JACQSW010000027.1 GCA_016211095.1 Candidatus Woesearchaeota archaeon
GAGAATAAAAGATAAAATAAGCGAAATCGAAAAATATCTCCACGAGTTAACAGACATCCTGCCAAAAGATTTTGAAGAATACAAAGATGAGTTATAGACTTGGCTTTTTTGGTTATAAAAGAAAAAGGCCTAAAAATCCCTGAGGATGATAAGGGCGCATTTGATACGCTTTCAAGAGAAAAAATCATTTCAGAAGAATTGGCTGAAAAGCTAAAAGAGGCAAAGGGTATGAGAAACATACTCGCCCACGAATATGGCAAAATCGACAATGAGGTAGTCTTTGAATCCATTACCCCCGAATTAGAAACGGATACTGCTGAATTTATCATAAATATTGAAAAAGTAAGATTTTAGGGTTAAGGGTGTTGTTTTATCCATTCCACTGTTTCTTTTAATCCTTGGTTTAGGGTGTGTGTTGGTTCCCATTTTAGCTCTTTTTTGGCTTTGGTGATGTCTAGGCTGTTTCTTTCCACTTCCCCCTTTATTGGCGGGCCGTGTTGTGCTTCTTTTTTGTGGTTTAGTATTTTTTTTAGTTCTTGGAATAGTTGTTGCACGCTTGTTTCTTTGCCTGTGCCTATGTTGAATGTTCCTTCTTTTTCTAGTGCTTTGAGGTTTGCTTGCACGACGTCTTTTACGTATATGTAGTCTCTTGTTTGTTCTCCGGAGCCATTGATTATGGGTGTTTCTTTTTTTAGCATTTTTTCTGCGAATACGGCTATTACTCCTGCTTCCCCACTCGGGTCTTGCCTTATGCCGTAAACGTTGCTGTATCTCAAAATTGTGTGGTTAAGTTGGCTTTGCTGGATGAATAGTTCGGCTGCGTGTTTGCTTATGCCGTAGGGGCTTAGCGGCTTTATTGGTGTTTCTTCGTTGGCTGGCAGCTTTTTTGGGTCGCCGTAGATGGCTCCGCCGCTGGATGCAAAGATGAATTTTTTTGTTCCAAACTTTTGGCTTAGCTGGAGCAGGTTTATTGTTCCCAAGATGTTTGTTTGCGCGTCAAAATACGGGTTCCTTATTGATTCTCTGACGTTTATTTGGGCTGCGTGATGGTTTACTATGGCTGGTTTTTCTTTTTCAAAAACTTTTTCTAAATCTTTTGAGGTTATGTCTGTTTGGTAAAATTTTGCTTTGCTGTTCAGGTTTTCTTTTTTGCCGTGAAAAAGGTTATCAACAATAACAACCTCATGCCCTTCTTTTATGTAGGCGTCTGCTATGTTGCTCGCTATGAAGCCCGCCCCGCCCGTTACAAGAATCTTCATCTTCCCAAAAATATTCAATATGGGAGGTTATATAAATGTTTAGCAACAAAAAAAGTTTTTGGATGGAAATTTTAAAGGAAGGCTTGGCAAATTTTTATGCGGAAATCGGGATTCCAAGCAGGAAGCTCCCCGTATTCTACAATCCAGACATGAATCTAAACAGGGATGTTTGCGTCGCCATAATCAACCTTGTAAAGCCTAAAAGCGTTTGCTGCGCCTTAGCAGGAACCGGGATAAGGGCTTTAAGGATCCTTAAAGAAACCAACACAAAAAAAGTAATAATCAACGACATGAAAAAAGAAGCTTACGAATTGATTAAAAAAAATTTGGGGCTGAACAATTTAAATGCAGATGTTTATAATGAAGACTGCAACGAGCTGCTGAAAAGGCTTAAAAAATTGGGCTGCGTGATAATTGACCCCTTCGGGAGCCCCCTACCTTTTGTTGAAGCAGCTATCAAAGCGTTAAATGCTGATGGATTGTTGGCTATCAGCGCAACTGATTTGGGCCCGCTAGTCGGGCGCTACCCAAAAAAGTGCGAAAAAAAGTACAGCGCCAACCCGCTAAACAACGAATTCAGCAAAGAATTAGGGCTAAGGATTCTCATAAGAAAAATCCAGGAAATCGGCTTAAACAACAAAAAAAATTTTCTCCCAATCTACTCTTTTTATTACCAGCACTTTTTTAGCGCCTACTTCAAAACAACAAAAAAAAATGTAAAAAAAGATTGGGGATTCGTCCTTTACTGCCCAAAATGCCTTAACAGAAAAATTTCAAAAACAAAAACCGGAGAAAAATGCGCTTGCGGAAACAATTTTGTGCAAGGCGGCCCAATGTGGCTTGGAAGCCTGTGGGACAAAAAGCTATCACAAAAAATAAGCATAATCAAATACGTAAAAGAAGAAAACGAAGTTAAAGCTATCGGCTTTTTTGACCTTCACCAAATAAGCAGGACATACAAAAAAGACATCCCAAAAATAAGCGAAGCTATTTCTAAACTGAAAGAAAAAGGTTTTCAAGCCTCAAGAACCCACTTCTCGCCCACCAGCATAAGGACGAATGCAAACATAAAAGATTTCCTTGATTAACCCTTATTTTTTATTCCTTCTGCCGCTAGTATTCCTGAGGCTGCTGCGCCTGCTATCCCCCTTGAGAGCCCTGCGCCGTCTCCTGCGGCGTAAACGTTTTTAACATTCGTTTCTAGCTGTTTGCCTGTTAGTATTCTTAGCCCGTGGAATTTTATTTCTGGGGCGTAAAGGATGGTTGAATCATCAGCTATTCCTGGCATGATTTTGTCCAGCTTTTCTAGCCCCTGGATTAGCTTGTTTATTATTTTGCCTGGCAAGGCTAAGCTTATGTCGCCGTAAACAACATCATTCAGCGATGGAACAACGTCGTGCTCGGCGTTTTCTTCTTTGTGGCTTCGCCTCTCCATTTTCAGATCCCCCAACCTCTGCAGTATTATTTTGCCCTTGCCTGTTGTGTTTGCTAGGGAAGCGACCTCCCGCCCATACTCATTGGTGTTAGCTAATGGCTTGTCTAGGGTGACTTTGACTAGCAAAGCAAAATTTGTGTTACTCCCCGGGTCTCCGCTCTCTGAATGCCCATTCACCAGCGTGAATCCTTCATGGTTTTCCCTCGTGACTTTTCCCCCTGGGCAGGTGCAGAATGTCCTCACCTCTGACCGGTTTATGTTCATCTGGAATTTCATATCCCTGACTAATGAGGTTACTGCCTCGCTGATTTTTTTTGGTATTTCAACCCTCACGCCTATGTCTATTGGGTTGTAAACGTGGCTTATTTGCAGCGAGTTCACTATTTTTTCAAGCCAAGCCGCGCCAACCCTTCCCGGTGCGAGCAGCAAATGATCATAACTGATTTTGCGCTGGTTTTTTGTTTTAACATATCCTTTGGCGACCTCAACGACTTCTTCGCCGCAAACGAATTTAACTCCCTTCAGCCTCAAATCGTCCCTCAATTTTTTTATGAATTCTTTTAAGTGGTCTGTCCCTATGTGGGCCTGCCTTGTGTAGATAAAATCAATTCCTTTTTCTTTTGCTTTTTTTATGGTTTCTTTTATTTTGGCCTCTTTTTTCTCTCCAAGCTTATCCACAATTATGCCGTAATTGTTGAACATTTCTTCCACTCTCCTTACCAGTTCAGCATTTTTTTCTTCACCGACAATCTCGGAAAGGTTGTTCCCAATTTTTGTGTGGAAGATGACTTTTCCGTCAGAAAACAGCCCTGCACCGCCTACACCGCAAAGGATGCTGCAAGGCCTGCACTTCTTGTTGCATTCGTCCGGGCTCGGGCAGCCCCTCCTCTCTATGTCCCTGCCTTTATCTATTATTGTGACGTCGTGAGTGTTTGCTAGTTCATAAGCTGCGAACAAAGCCGCTGGACCTCCTCCAACAATAACAACGCTCTCTTTTTTATCCACGCTTGTTCAAAAAAATTTGGTGGTTAATAAGATTTACGGATGTGAAACGCTAGAAATCCATCTGCCTAATTAGGCAAAATATCATCAGCGTTATATTTGGAATATTTTTTCGGCAAACAGATTCTTGGATTACCACAATTTTTTTTCCTAAGGCGCCGAATTTTTATCGAAAATTTTGCGTGAAATTTGTAAGCCAAAAAAGAATAGAAATCAAAAAGAAAAAAAAATCAGGAAAAATAAGCAGTTATAAACAAAACATCCGAATTCTCAACAGCCAATGATTAACACTCACATCTTGAACTGTTCTATTCTAAAATTAATTGTTTGGCAAAAGTTATGGGAAGAAATAGTTATTTTTTGAATCTTTTTCTCAGCTTTAGTATATACTTAAAGATGAGGTACCATATTAGGATTCCGAAAGCGAGGGACATGGCAGCAATAAATACAGCCCCAATTTTAGATTCGCTTTTTGATGCGCCATCTGAAGGGCCGCCGTCATTTAAGGCTGTGAGGTCATCTTGAGAAGGTAACTGTTCGCCTTGCTCACCTGAGAGCGGCTGGTTTTCGCCCTGCAAAGGCCCTGAAGGGGGGGCTGATTTTATTTCGGTTTCTAATATTGCTAGTTCTTCTTTGCGGTATCGCGCGAAGTCTTTCATTAATGTTTCTTGATATTTATCGATGCAAATATTGTCACAATTTGATGCGGCCTTTTTAGATGCTCCAAACGGCGCATCGCATGTGCCCATGCAGGAGTCATATCCGGAGAAAGCGGTTTGCAAGGCTTGTAATGCTCCTGCTTCGCGCTCTCCTGTGAGGTATCTTTTTGAAATCTCCTCATTTAATTTTTTAAAGAAAGAATATTTAGCCTTATACTGTTCAGCTTCTTTGTTGTATATCTTGCCGTAATCGTATTCTTCCTGAACGTTATAAAAGCAGTCTTCGGCGTCGTACCAAACGTCACCCCTCCATCCCCTGCTCTCATCGCAAGCAGCAGCCCTTCCTTTTCTTTCAAGCTTTAATTGGGCTATTTCATCGTTATATGGGGCCATTGCGGCAATGATAGTGTCATAGTAATACCAGCTGTAAAGGTCGTCGCCTCCAGGCAGCAAGAAGCTCCCGCCTTCAGGAGTGCATGGGGCATTTGGCCCCTCGTAATAAGCGCATTTTCCGCCAATATTAACCCCTCTAAGATAACTCCGCTTCTCCTCTGCGAAACTGTTGAAGCCTAATTGGTATATTGTGCTACCGATAAATTGGCCGTCTTCCCCTTCAAACTCTCCAGCAACGGTTTGCGCCGCAACAAGAGAAGTAGCAAAGGCGAGAAAGAATACGAGGGCGACAAAAAATCTTCTGAACATACAAGGATTATAAAGAAGGCGATTATTTAACTTTTTCGCTGCAAAATTATCAATTAATAATAAGCTTTTTAAACTAAAAACAAAAAAGCAGTGTTTTAAGATAAAAAGAATGGGGGGAATGTTTTTATGCCAGGATTAATAGTTGTTGGAACTCAGTATGGTGATGAGGGCAAAGGCAAAATTGTTGATTTCTTAGGAGAATGCGCTTCATACGTTGTGAGATATCAAGGCGGGAATAACGCTGGGCACACAGTGGTTGTGGATGGCAAAACCTACAAATTCCATCTGATGCCTGCTGGCGCTTTGCGAGATAAAAAATGCCTGATCGGATGCGGAGTCGCCTTAGATCCGAGACAATTAGCAAAGGAAATAGATAACTCAGGCAAGAAAGTTGATTTAGGCATAGACCCGAGAACGCCAATAATACTTCCCTACCACAACATTCTTGACGGAGCAAGGGAGAACAGAATGAGAAACAAGAGCGGCTCAGAAATAGGGACAACAAACAAAGGAATAGGACCGTGCTATGAAGACGAAAAAAGCCGGATAGGATTAAGATTCTTCGATTTAGTTGGAAATGAAAAAAAGTTGGAAAAAATGATTCGGGAAAGGTTTGAAGAAAAAATGATTATCCTGAAAGAAGTGCACAACATAGAGCCACAACTGCTTGTTGAAGAAGTAGTAAAAGAATATATTGCTCTTGGAAAAAAGCTCCACCCATACATGGCGGATGTTTCAAAAAAAGTTTTTGCGGCATTAAAAAATGATGAAAAAATAATTTTTGAAGGCGCACAAGGAACACTGCTGGATATCGCTTTCGGCAATTACCCAAAAGTTACAAGCTCCCATCCAATGAGCGGGGCAATACTCACCGGGATTGGTTTGCCGCCAACAATATTCCAAGACTTCAAATTCAGAATAATAGGAGTGGTAAAAGCTTACACAACCAAAGTCGGCTCAGGGCCAGTAATTACGTGCTTAGACCACAACAAGTGGCCTGTAGACGAAAATGTTTCAGAAAAAGAAGCAAAAATTATAAGAAAAAACGGCGGAGAAGTAGGAACAACAACTGGGAGGCCTAGAAGGGTCGGCTGGCTGGATACTGTTTTGTTGAACTACTCGCAAAGCCTAAACAGCTGCAAAGAGTTTGCGCTGACAAAAATAGATGTCCTTGCAGGAATACATCCCCTAAAAATAGCAGTAGCATACAAGCACAACGGGAAAATCTTGAAAGATTATCCGTCTTGGGATTTGGAAAAGCTAAGCGAATGCGAAGCAGTCTACGAAGAAATTGACGGGTTCGAAAATTTTGAAGCAAAAAAATATGCGGACCTGCCAAAAAGCGTCAAAAGGTACATAGAAATAATTGAAGACGCCACAAAAACGCCGATAACAATCATATCGACAAGCGCAGAAAGAAAAGACACAATCTTCAAAAATTTCAAAAAGATTTAAAAAACAAAAGCAAGTTTAAGACACAAAAATAGCTTATCGGAGGAAAAAATATGAATAAAAATTTTAAACACATAGGAACAGCATTAGGCTTAACAGCAAGCTTAGGAGCAGCAGGATGCGCAGGCAAAAAACCAATTACACAACCAAACGCTTACAAAGAAAAAGTGGCTAAACTGGTTGAAGGGTATATGCAAGATGATAAAATAAACGGGGTAAAAGCTATACACTTTATTCCGTATGGCAATCCCGACTCTTTTCGCGTTGCCGTGTTAAGAATGGTAGATTTGGATAAAGATGGAATTGACGACTTAGCTATTGCGATAGGGCATCATAACCAGCAAATTGATCCAATTGCTGTAATGTTGGGGGCTGAACATTTTGAAGTTCTTTTAGCTGATGTAACTGCAAATGGTTACGGTAAGGTTGATGAGGTAATATACAACGCAGGTGGTAGGCTAATGAACGACTTTCGCGATGTAGAAGCGGAAAAGATGCCAACGGTAAATGCACTTTACCAAAAAATAATAGATGGGGTGGCAGGAACAGAAAAGAAAGAAGGGTCAACAGACCTAGACCAACTCATAGACATATTAAAAAGCGGCATGCAGCAAAAAAATCCGGATCAAAACCCCATCAACCAGCATCCCGATTCCCAAAAACGGTTAATTTAATAAGCCGTTGTAATTCTCGGAATTCTGGCATGGCAAGCTTTAATGAATCTTTTGAGAATAAGATTAAGAAAACAATAGAAGATTATTCTTTGCTTAGCAAGAAGGACAAAGTTTTTGTTGCTTGATCTGGGGGCAAAGACTCAACAACCATTTTGTACTTGTTGAAGAAGTTTGGTTATGATGTTGATGCCGTGATGATTGATTTGTTGATGGGGGATTGGTCGGAAAAAAATTTGGCCAACGTCAAAAATTTTTGCAAAGAGCGGGGGGTAAAGCTTCACATTATTAAGATGCGTGAGGAGTTTGGCTGCTCAATCTGCTACATCCGGTCCGGGATTCAGTCTAAGGTTAAGCTGACGAACTGCTTGATTTGCGGGGTTGTTAAGAGGTGGCTGCTGAACAAAAAGTCTAGGGAGCTTGGCGCTACCAAACTTGTGACTGGCCACAACCTTGATGATGAAGCGGAAAATGTCCTTATGAATTTTTTTAAGGGAAACATGAAGATCAGCATAGGCTTGGGGCCTAAAACGGGAGTTATTAGTGACAAAAAGTTTGTGCAGAGAATAAAGCCGCTTTACTTCTGTTCGAATGACGAAATAAGGCAGTATTCTAAGGGCATGAATTTCCCTGTGCAGTATGAGCCTTGCCCTTGCGCTGTCGGCGCCTTCAGGAGAACGGTGAGGAAAGAGATTGCGAAATTGGAAGAGCAGAATCCTGGAATCAAAAGGGTGCTTGTGAACAATTTTTTAACCCTCCTCCCCCTCATCATAAAAAAGTATAAGGGGAAAGATAAGTTGCAGTACTGCAGCAGCTGCGGGGAACCATCAAGGAATTTGGTTTGCAAACGGTGTGAGCTGATAAAAATCTTAAAAAAATAGTTTTGCTAAAAATGAAATCGCTGTTAAGGATGATTGAAAAGCTAAAGGAGAGCGAGATTAAAAAAATCGTTGATAAAAGGGTGGGCGAGTTTGAGATGGCTGGTGCGGGAAAAAATGGTGAGCTGTTCAAGGAGCTCTGCTTTTGCCTCTTAACAGCTAATTTTAACGCGGAGAAAAGCATAAAGATACAAAATGAGGTTGGGAACGGTTTTCTTACTTTGCCTGAGGGCAAATTAGCTGGGGCATTAAAGAGGCTGGGCCATAGGTATCCTAATGCGAGGGCGAAATATGTTGTTGAGGCAAGGAAGCATAAAGATAATTTGAGAGAGGTTCTTGGAAGCTTTGAATCTGAAATGGGGATGAGGGAGTGGCTTGTTAAGAACGTGAAGGGGCTGGGCTATAAGGAAGGCAGCCATTTCTTGAGGAATATCGGGCGCAAGGATCTTGCGATAATAGACTTCCATATTGTGGACGTATTGGTAAAGCACGGCCTTATCAAAAAAGTCGATTCGCTTACGAAGAACAATTACTTAGAGATTGAAAAGGTTTTAAGGGGGGTGGGGGGAAAGTCAAATTTAAATTTGGCTGAGCTGGACCTCTATCTGTGGTATACTGAAACTGGCAAAATCCTGAAATAAGGGATGAATTTTCCCTTTTTTTACGAAAAGCTTAAATAGTAATAGTAATCATTACTATTTATGGAAAGGTTAACCCAGCAAAGAAAAATAATTCTTGAAGAGCTAAAAAAAGTCAAAACACACCCAAAAGCCCCAGACATTTATTCCACAGTAAGAAAAAGAATCAAAAACGTAAGCCTCGGAACAGTCTACAGAAACTTAGAAAGCATGGCAAAAGAAGGCAAAATAATAAAAATCGGATGCAACAACTTCAGCAGATTCGACGGAAACGCCACAAACCACCCCCACTTCTTATGCGAAAAATGCCAAAAAGTGCTAGACATAGAACAAGAAATTAAATTAAAATTTGACGAAAAAAATTTTGAAAAAAAAA
>JACQSW010000008.1 GCA_016211095.1 Candidatus Woesearchaeota archaeon
ATATACGGTTGGCAATCCTATTTGGCTCATACGCAAAAGGAACCGCAAACAAAGAAAGCGATATCGACATCTACATAGACACAAAAGATGCGAACTTAAAGGAAGAAGTTGAACTAATAAGCTCAAAGATAAGCGTAAAAATAGGAAAATACAATAAAGAAAGTCTGCTTATCAAAGAAATAGAAAAGGCCCACGTCATAATAAAAGGGGTTGAACTGTATTATGAAAAGAATAAGCTTTTTGATTAAACTGGCAAAAGAAGGGAAGCTGCAGGCAGTTGAGCCAAGCGAAGAAGTCAAGGCGGCTTATCTCGAAAGGTCAAACGAGTCCTTGTCTTCAGCAAAGGCACTGATAAAGATAGGCAACCTCAAAGATGCTGTTGCATTAGCCTACTACTCTATGTACCATTGCCTACTCGCTGCTTTGTTTAAGATAGGGATAAAATGCGAAAACCATACAGCTTCGATAATACTGTTAAAAGAAATATTTGGAGTAGATAACACTACAATATTAAAAGCAAAAACAGAAAGGGTGGATAAGCAGTACTATGTTGATTTCTCCGTTAACCGAGAAGAAGCAAACAAGTCTATAAAAGTAGCAGAACAATTTATCGCAGATATGCACGATCTTATTGCAAAACTTACTGAAGAAAAGATAAGAGAACATCATAAAAAGGCCATTGAGCTATTAAGCGGCAAAGTTTAAAAAATTATGAATTGGGGAATTGTTAAAATGGCTAATGTGTTGCAACTTAAAATCCGCCTGAGTGAGATAAAGCCAGAAATATGGAGGCAAGTTTTGGTTGAGGATTCTATAAGCTTTGAGAAGCTGCACGAGATTTTCCAGTTGGTGATGGGGTGGGACAATTACCACCTGTACAAATTTAAAGTTGGCGACACAAATGTGGAGTGTGACGAAGAAAGCGTTCTTGATGCTTCCGATTGGCCTTCAGGCCGCCAAAAAGAAAAGTTTGTAGTAGCATCAGATGTAAAGCTTAGCGATTTGATAAAAAAGGAGAAGCAAAAATTTTCTTACACGTACGATTTTGGAGACAATTGGCGCCATGAGATTGTTGTTGAGAAAGTGATGGGGAAAGACAATTCAAAAAAATACCCCAGATGTGTAGGTGGCGAGAGGGCTTGCGCACCTGAAGACTGCGGTGGTGCGTGGGGGTATTATGATATTATGGAAATAAGAGAAAACAAAAAACATCCAGAATACAAAGAGCGGATTATTGATTGGCTTGGAGAGGACTTTGATCCTGAAGAGTTTAACATTGAAAAGATAAACAAAAAACTTTCTAGATTGGGCTAATGAAAACTGAAACATTAGAGGTCAATGGCAGAAGCTATTTCGTAAGGGTTTATTATGAAAAACGAAACAGTGCGAGGGCTTCCATTGGCAGAACAATCAGCATAAGAATACCCTCTTTTTTGAACAGGGAAGAAAGAGCCCTGCAAGAAGCAAAGCTTAAACAATGGATAAAGAAGAATCTTGAAGAAAACCCTTCTGATTTTAAATTACAGCAAAGAGAATACAAAGATGGCAAAAATATAATGGTGGGCGAAAAACAATATTGCCTAAATATCCAAACAAGAGAAAAAAATAGCAGCTCTGGAAGGATAATGGGAAATACAATCCACCTTTTGGTATCATCGTGTTTGGCAAAAGAAGAGCAAAATGCCCACATATCAACCCTTCTTAGTAGATGCGTAGCACAACATAGGCTGCCCGAGCTCAAGGAAACCCTCGCCAGGCTCAATAAGGAACATTTCAACCGGCCCATTAACAAAATCTTCTTTAAGCACAACAAATCCAACTGGGGCAGCTGCTCACAAGCGAGAAATATCAATATTTCTACAAGACTACTTTTCGCGCCAACTGACGTGTTGGAGTATGTGTGTGTCCACGAATTAGCGCACCTAATTGAGTCCAACCACTCTGAAAATTTTTGGAAGCTAGTAGAAAAAGCAATGCCGAATTATAAGGAAAAAATCCAGTGGCTAAAGGAAAATGGAAGAAAATGCCAATTTTAACTAAAAGTGTAAAATACGAAAAAACATAACCCTTTTTATGGGGGGACAGTTCGGCAAATATTAGTGCAAAAATTGCAGCTACATCGGCCCAATAATCTTAGAAGAAAAAAAGAAGGAGTCACGTTAGTTTCCAAATTTCTTCGAAGTAAGTTTTGAGTATTGCAGTTATCTGTTTTGATTCTATAAGGTAACCTACGGGTTGTTCTTCCCATGAGAATATCGCTGTTTTTTCTTTGCAGATGCTTATGTTGGCGGGTATTGGCAACTTTGTGTATCGCATTTTTAAAGATTTTCTTCCCGCAAAAAATTTTTTTAGGTTTGGCGGGGCAAGCCCTTTAACAACGATCTTTTTTTCTTTTCTTTTTGCGTCATATTTTTTGAAAAATTTTTGTATTTCTTCGTTTGTTTCTTCCACATTTATCGCAAAGAAGAGGTATTCCTCATTTGGCTTTGTGTTTTCTATTAGTATGTTAAGCATGGCTGTTAAACCCGTTGTTCCTTGGAATATTTCGGCAGATTGGGTTTCTTTTACAATTTTTTGCTTCGTTTCAAGCTGTGGCAGTATTTGTTGGAGCTTCTTTTTTTTGTCTTCTAGGTAGTTTAAGAGCTGTTTTGGGGGAATGGCTTGGTAATGCTTTGTTTTGCCTTTTTTTATGTAGGTTATTAATCCTTTTTCGATAAGCAAGATTATTGAATTGTGTACAGCGGAGCTGGCCATTGCAGCTTTTTCTATTATAGCCCCTACCTTTGTTGGTCCAAGTTCGAGTAGGGCTATGTAAACTTTTGTTTCGCCTTGTGTTAGCCCTATCTCTTGGAGTATTGATGTGTCCATATCGTTTTTGGAGGCTATTCTCCTATATAAAATTTTCTTTATAACTCTCCAAAAAAGGAGAGTTAATTTTTATATACTTGCAACTACAATAAACTGTCATATCACTTGGAGGTGGTAAAAATGGATTTGATACAAAAAATAAAAAAAGCAAAAGAAAAAATAAATGAAACCTCACTGGGGCTAATAGTCAAAACCAGCGCAGGAAAGGGAGCAGGGCTTGGACTAGCATCAACAATACCAATAGACTTAGCAATCTACCAAGCGGCAAGCAGAGGGGAAAACCTTGCTGCTGCAGCATACGCGGCAACAGGGATAGCCATAACCTATTTCAGTTACCAAATAATTAAAGGGTTAGAAAAACAAAACTAAAACTTTTTTTTACTTTTTTCTGAACAGAAGAATCATTCCCAAAGCAAACATTGCCAAGCCCAAAAAGACGGAGGTATTAATTTGCATCTTGTCTTGGAAATTCATGACTGCTGCCCCAGTATATTTAGGGTAGTAGAATGCTACGCCTGAAGCGAGCACTAAAACTGCTCCAACACCTTTAGCTAGGATCTTTTCCAAATCCCCAAGCTCGCTATGCAAGCTCTTGGTTAATTTTTTTAACAATTTTTTCAATTGTCTTTTCGTTAGGTACCCTTGTTTTTGTTCATGGAGGTAATCATCCATC
>JACQSW010000028.1 GCA_016211095.1 Candidatus Woesearchaeota archaeon
CAATAATCCCATTGGAAGATATTGTATAAAAAAAGTTGCACAAATTGCAGATTGCTTAAAATGATTGGAAAGTGCAAACATTAAAATAAAAAATACTGCGGGGGCATATATGGCTGCATGCCAATAAAACTTTATCTTTTTTTTAGATATAATCAATGGATATGATACCGCTAAACCTGGAAGAATTGCAGTAACCATCAGGGCAAGTTTAGTAAATAAGCTAATTTCAGTAACACAAATTAGAAATTCATTAAGTTGATAAACTCCTAACAATAAAGAAATCAGCGCAATTATCCTATTAAGATTATCCTTTGGATTTTTAAACAAGAAAAACACAGCTAATAAGAACTCAATTATAAATGTGGACAGTGAAATATAAGGTGCAAAACACATTTAAATGCCCATAATTCTCCTTCCTTTTTAACCTTATCTTTCTTGAAGCATCTATGAAGTCAGAAGCCATAACCTCAACAGGAGTTAGGTTATAGTAGTTCACAATGAGCATACTTTAGGTGACGTTTACTTAACAGCTCAGCCCTTTTTTTTCTCAAAAAACTTTATTAAGGTTAACTCCGAATTGGTTGTTTTATGGAAGTGTTTCACATAATGAAGGAATCCGGAGTTCCGCTGATAGGCTGCATACAGTTCGGCATAATTGACAGGGGCACTAACTTAATTCAGATTAGGCCAACGACCGTTTGTAATCTGCAGTGCCTTCATTGTTCAACATGCGCTGGCGAGCTTTCAAGCATACACCAGACAGACTACATAGTTGAAGTGAATTACTTGCTGGATTACGTAAAGGAGATTGCTGATTTCAAAGAAATAGGCATAGAAGCGAATATTGATTCTGTAGGTGAGCCAACAACATACTCCCAATTAATCAGCCTTGTTGAGGGATTAAAAAAGATAAGCAGGGTGAAGAGGGTTTCGATGCAGACAAACGGCACACTGCTGGACGAAACAAAAATTAATGCGTTGGAAAAGGCAGGACTTGATAGAATAAACCTCTCAATTAACGCTTTGGAGCAACAATGCGCAAAGATGCTAAGCGGAACAACAACTTACGCCATCGAAAAGATAATGCGCCTTGCTGAAGTTATTTCTAAAACAAAGATTGAGCTGTGGATTTGCCCTGTTTGGATACCAAAAATGAATGACAAAGAAATCCCAGAGATAATACTTTTTGCTAAAAAAATTGGGGCAAAAGTCGGCATACAAAAATATGAAGAATACAGGCACAGCAGGAAGATAAAGAAGGTTGAAACGCTTAATTGGTGGAAATTCTACAAACAAATAAATGTCTGGGAAAAAGAAACAGGAATGAAGCTTGATTACAGAAAAGGAGAGGGACAGATAACAAAAGCGAAAAGGATACCGCCCGCATTCAAAAAAAATGAAAAAATTTATGTTGACATAAAAGCTTCAGGTTGGCTAAAAAACCAAATGATTGGGGTAGCGAAAAATCGCTGCGTAACCATCAATAATTGCAAAGCAGAAATAGGCGACAAAATAAGCGTTCGGATCATAGAAGATAAGAATGAGATTTATTTAGCTGAAAAAAGCTGAACTTTTAATTCTTCAACCTCTTTTTTAATCTTGGCAATTTCTTCATTAGTGTAATAATGCTGTTTAACATTTTCTTCATCAAACTCTATGGAGGCCAAATTAAAATAATTGGGAAGGGTCCTATCTCCTTCTGCCACCCTTGATGCAGCATAAAGAACCAGCCTTAACGCTTCCCCCTTCTTTATTTTTGGTTGATAATACTCATTTATTATGGCCGTTAGCTTATCTTCGTGGGAACCGGTTGCTGTAAAACTCTTTGCCTCTTTTATTGCGCCTCCAGAAAAAATCTTGAATATCCTTTCCCCACCTAAGTCGCACCCAGCGAATAGGAATGAAACAGTTTGATCATGCATAAATTGCCCCGTGTAAGAAGCAAGGCTTTCTACATCAAAGATTAAGTTGGCATTGAATTTTTGCACCACTAAATTGTTTAAAGGCAGGATTTTTTTTCCACCGAATTCGTAAACTACGCCGTCTTCTATAATTGGGGTTAATGGGTCTTCTAAATTGATGTAAGCCTCTTTATTCGGAAAAAACAGCATCTTCTTTGCTTCCTTAGGCATTTTGTTGATTATTTTTTCTATTTCTCCCCCATTTCCCTTTAACTCAGCGAACTTATCTTTAGCCTGTTCAGGATTTTGATTTAACAATTTAATAAACTTTTTTTCTTCCCTATGCACATAATTATCAATTCCTTTCCAAGTATTAGCTGCCAAGGTTTGCATTTGCTGTACAATCCTTTGCGCTTTCCCGTCACAGCCAGAATAAGCTAAAGCCGCATTATTCGAAAGCTTAAATATCCTTTTTTCAAGACCAAACTCTTCATTAAGGCTTATTGAAGTGTTGCTTAACAAAATTATCCCTTTAGAATATTTTAATGCAACATTGAAAGCCAACTTTTCTCCCCCAAAAATATGAAAGTAGGGTGTGCTTATATAATTATCTTTTTTGAATAATTCTTATTTGAAGAAAACTGTGGGGCTTTTAGCCTGCAGATGGATTTCGGCACCTATTATTTTTACCATATGAGTTTGATATGATTACCCTTCTTATCAAGTGACTCTAATCTGTAGTCTCCTATTGATGCTTTAAGTTTTAGCCATGTTATTATTTTTGGCGTGGAGATTGTACAATTGTTTATAAACCAACCAAAGTTTTCTCCTTGGTATTTGCTGATGATTGCAACACAGCCTCCTGCGCCCCATAAAGAACAATTGCCCTTGATTGTTTTTGCTGCTAAATAACAGTTTGTTGTATAGTTTAATATGCCATCCGCATTGATTGTTTGTGCTTCTAAAGAGCAATGATTAGCTCCATAAAGTGTAGACCTTCCGTTTATGGTTCTAACTTTTAAAGAGCAGTCTTCTGCATCATTTAATAGATTATGCCCATTACTGGTTTCAACTTCAATTCTTATTGGGTTGCCTTTTTTTCCTTGCAAAAAAGTACCAAAAAATTGAGCATTAACATTTTTAAATTTGAAGTTGTTAAACCCTTGGTTGTAGCTTGTTTGTATAAGGCTGGAAAAAAGGATGCCTAAATACCGACTTTCTCTCATGTCAATAGGGTATTGTGCAGATTTTTCGTTAAACTTTGATATAAGTTCTGGCGTTATTTTTTTGTAGGCTTGCAAGAATTTTTGGCTTTCTTCAAAATACCGCCTTCCTTGATAAAGGCCGTACCAATTGTTTTTCATCTTTGCAAAATAAGCGGTCAAATCGTCAATAACAGACTCATCACTAACAATGACCTCCAACTTTTTTTCTTCTTCAACTAGCTTTTCTGGTGTTCCAAAAACGTTGTTTAGTCCCATTTTTTGTTTTTTAGTGTGTTTTTTAGTTGGTTAGCGAGTTTTTGGTCGTTTATGCTTTCAGCTATTTTTGAGGCTTGGACGTAGGTGTGTGCTGCTTCTGTGTATTCGCTTTTTTCTTGGTATGCTTCTGCTTTTTTTGTTAGTTCATCAATTTTTTTTCTTTGTTCCCTTTCAAATGCAATTTCCCTGATGAAGTGGTCTTTGCTTCTTAATGGGTTGTAGCCCTGGAAGATGAATGTTTTTTCTTTGGTTTGTTGTATAAGCTGGGGGTTGCCCGTTTTTTCTGCGTAGTGTATTGCGAGGAAGTAGCTGTCTGCTGCTTTGTGGGCGTTTCCCTCTTCGTTGTCTGGGTCCATTTCCCAATTGCCTATCCGGGTAAATTGCCTCGCCATTGCTGGGTAAACTTTCTTTGGGTTTTTGATATGGTGCAGGATAAAGAGGTCTGCTGTTTCCCTAAACGCTTCTTTTATTATGCCGGTTAACATTTTTTTCCCTCCTAAATTTGGATGTTCCATTGGTTGGCTTCGCAGTACTCCCTTAATCGTTCGAGTGTTTGTTGTGTTTGTTCCATAAC
>JACQSW010000029.1 GCA_016211095.1 Candidatus Woesearchaeota archaeon
AAAATAAACCAAAGCAAAAAAAATGTTTATAAAAATCCAGAAAATAAAAATTTTTTTGAAAGTGATCTTATCCAAGGTACCATTCAGCTGTTTGGCAAGGCTATTTTGGGCTTCCATGCGATAAAATAGCAAACGCAACTATTTAAACTTTTTTTTCATTTAGTTTTGTAGAAGAGAGAATTATAACAAAAACCAAAGAGGATTTTAGAAAATTATGAATACTAATTTGTTTTTTTTCGAGGCAATTTTTTCATAAAGAGGGTTTAGCACCTCGTCTTCTATTTTCATCCTTTTCCTTATAGTTGTTATTATTAGCAATAATTCCATCCTAAATTCATCATTTATCAAAATTTCATCAACTTTCAAATTGCAGTACTTTTTAAAAAAAGAGAACACTCTCTCGGAGATGAAAGCCATTTCTTCAGAAAATTTTTGTGCTGTTTCCTTAACTTTTTTGTCTTTTGAGTTTAATAAGGTGGGATAAAGATGCTCATCCTCTAATTTTAGGTGGATCAACAGTGTAGTATTCAATTTTTTTAGAGAAAACAGGACGCCACTACGAATAGTGTACCATTCGCTTAAATCGTTTGTTAGTTTTTTCTTTAAGAAATCGTCTAACGAATTGCACAAAACAGTTAGTTCCCAATGCTGCTCTTTTAAGGTCTTAATTAGCTCTTCCACATTGAGATTTAAAGCAAGGTTGGGTTATAAAAATGTTTCTTTTTTTAGGGGCAAAAACGGACAAAACCAAAGGTTTATATAGGACATATTTCTTCTTTATGGTTTGAAAGGGAGAAGAAAAGGGACGAGTTCCTTCTCAAAAAAAAATTTTGTGGGGCTATGGCATGAAGCCTATACCGCCAACTCTAAGAGAAAAGAAGAGATATGTGGCATTTGAAATCGCAACAGACGTTGAGATGCAAGAAAAAATGATAAAAAAAGCAGTAAACGAGGCAGTAATTAGGTTTGTCGGGGAATTAGGCATGGCAAAAGCTGGCTTGAGGTTTATTGAAGTTAAAAAAAATAAGGCCTTGGTAATGGTTAACCACAAAGAACTTGATAACGTGAAAGCCGCGCTAACTTTAATAAAAGAAATTGACAATCATAACGCCTTAATAAAAACATTAGGCGTTTCTGGAATATTAAAAAAAGCAAAGAACAAATTTATGGGAGGCTGAGAAATAATATGCAAGAAATGAGCCATCAAATGATGGGATACGACAGGGCAACCACCCTGTTTAGCCCAGACGGAAGACTACTGCAGGTAGAATACGCAAAAGAAGCTGTAAAGCAGGGAAGCACAGCCATAGGCATGGTGTGCTGCGACGGAGTCTTGCTAGTTGTAGACAAGAGAGTTGTTGACAAATTAGTTGTTTCAGAATCTGTTGAAAAAATATTCCAAATCGATGACCACATAGGCGCAACCGCTGTCGGTTTCGTAATGGATGGCAGAGTGCTTTTGGAAAGGGCACAGATAATGGTGCAACAGCACAGGGTAACATATGACGAGCCAATGGACACAGCTGAGCTGGTAAAAGAAATAGCAGACATAAACCAACTGTACACCCAGCTAAGCGGGGCAAGGCCGTTTGGGGTGTCAGTGCTTTTCGTCGGCATAGACAGCAGGCCAACACTATTCGTGACTGACCCGACAGGCATCTTTTTTGAATACAAAGCAGCAACAGCAGGCGAGGGTGAGGCAGAAATTAAAAAAATACTTGAGAATGAATACAGCGAGAGCATGACAATAGACGACGGCTTAAAACTGTCAATCAAGGCTTTGAGAAAAGTTTTAGGAAAAGACTTTGACATGAAAAGGATTGACGGAGCATACATAACTACTGCTAAAAAAACATTTACAAGGATCGAAAAGAAAAAGCTAAAAACCTTATGAGGGTGAGATGTTATGGTTGATGTTGATAAAGCAATAATTGCGCGAATAAAAAAAGGCGGCCTAATTTTTGAGATACTAGTAGACACAGACAAAGCGCTTGCATACCGTGAGGGAAAAGGCAAACTGGAAGACGCATTAGCGACCGATGACCACATATACACGGATGTTAAGCAGGCAGAGAGGGCTTCTGAGCATGACCTGCAAAAAATATTTGGAACAGTCGACCCTTATAAAATAGCAAGCATAATAATAAAAGAGGGAGAGATACAGCTAACAGCCAAGCATAGGGAAACTTTACGCGAAGAAAAGAAAAAACAAATAATCCAGATGATACACCGGAATGCGGTAGACGCAAAAACCGGACTTCCCCACCCCCCTCAAAGGATAGAGAGGGCGATGCAAGAAGCAAAAGTCAGGATAGATGAATTCAAAAAAGCTGAAGAACAAATCCAAGACATAGCAAGGCATCTGCAAACAATACTTCCAATAAAGTTTGAAATTAGGGAATTAGCTGTAAGGATAAACTCAAAACATGCAGGGCAAGGAGTCATGCTCTTAAAAAAGTATGGCAAACTGCTAAAAAGCGAATGGACAACTGATGGAAGCTTAACAGCAGTAATAGAAATACCCGCCGGAATTCAGGAAGACTTTTATGACGAACTAAACAAACTAACACACGGCGAGGCAGAAACAAAAATACTAAACAGAAGGTAAACAAAAAATGGGAATACTTATTGAAGATAAACAAATAGTTGTGCCTGGTGAAGAAGTTGCAGAAGGAATGGACTTCCTGCCAGCGCCAGGAACATTTAGGGATGGCGACAAAATAGTTGCCTGCCAATTAGGATTGGTTAACATTAGCGGAAGGCTTATCAAAGTCATTCCGTTAGAAGGAGCCTACATGCCGAAAAGAGGCGATGTAGTGATTGGAAAAATAAATGATTTAACTTATTCTAACTGGTTTGTAGACATAGGCTATGCTTATGAGGCGGCGTTATCGATGAAAGAAGCAACAACAGAATTCATAGAAAGAGGAGCGGAGCTTACAGACTATTACACCTACGATGACGTCATAGTTGCAAAAATTACAAACGTAACAAAATCTAAATCAATAGACTTAAGCATGATAGGCCCAGGCCTAAGAAAACTTCAGGGTGGAAGATTATTAGAAATTTCCGCCCAAAAAGTGCCGAGGGTTGTTGGAAAACAGGGCAGCATGATATCCATGATTAAGGAAATAACGAATTGCCAAATAATTGTCGGGCAAAACGGGCGGGTGTGGATTAGCGGAACAGAAATATGGCAAGAAAGGCTGGCCTCTGAAGCCGTACTCCTAATAGCAAGAAAAGCCCACACACACGGATTAACAGATAGGGTAAAAGCTTTCCTTGAAAGCGGGAGCAAAAAATGAGCTACAACAAAAGAAATGATGGAAGAGCTTTCGACGAATTAAGGCCTATGGACGCAAAGGTCGGCATCATAAAAAATGCTTTAGGATCAGCCATGTTTAGGATAGGCAAAACTGTTGCTTTAGCAGCGGTTTACGGCCCCTCAGAACTCTTCCCGAAATTCCTGCAAAAAAAAGAGGAAGGGCTGTTAAGATGCACATATAACATGATGGCCTTCTCAGGCTCAGGAACAAGAGTAAAACCGGGACCAAGCAGGAGATCAAGAGAAATAGAATTGGTTACGCGTAATGCGTTGGAATCCGTTTTGGACCTCTCAGAATGCCCAAGGGCAGTTATCAACGTCAACATCGAACTAATACAAACAGACGCAGGCACCAGGTGTGCAGGCATATGCGCAGCATCCATGGCATTAGCAGATGCTGGCTTCAAAATGAAGGACTTAGTCGCTGCAGTATCAGCAGGCCTTGTAGGTGACAAAATAGTCTTAGACCTCGACTACTCAGAAGAAAGCTTCGAAGAAGGCGCAGTTGACATCCCAATGGCATTTATGCCAAGAACCGGAAAAATTGCCCTCCTCCAATTAGACGGGGAAATCACAAAAGAGCAGCTTAGAGAAGCGATAAAGCTTGCGAAAAAAGGCTGCAAACAAATCTGTGAAGTGCAGAGGCAAGCATTAAAAGAGAAATACAAAACGGAGGAATAAGGATTAGAATGATAACTAAATCTTACACATTAAAATTAGCAAAAAAAGGGGAACGCGTTGATGGCAGAAAATTTACAGAATACAGAAAACCAATAAAGATTGAGTACGGAATCTCAGCAAAATCAGCAGAGGGAAGCGCAAGAGTGACTATTGGAAACACAGAAGTTGTTGCCGGAGTAAAGATGAATGTTGAGTCGCCTTTCCCTGACATGCCAGATGAGGGAACACTAGTTGTTAACGCTGAGCTTAGGCCGATAGCTTCTAAAAATTTTGAGAACGGCCCACCAGGCATCGACTCAATTGAGCTGTCAAGAATAGTTGACAGGGGAATAAGGGAGTCTGGAGCCTTAGACTTCAAGAAACTCTGCATCGTTTCAAAAGAAAAAGTGTGGGTTCTCTTTGTTGACATCTACCCATTGAACGCTGACGGCAACCTTTTTGACGCCTCAGCCTTAGCAGCTATGGCTGCCCTGAAAGATGCGAAGTTCCCAAAGTTTGATGGAGAAGCAGTAGACTACTCCCAACATGAGGATCATTTGGAATTAGAAAAGGTCCCTCTTGCCTGCACAGTCTTCAAGATAGGCGAAAGCTTTATAATAGACCCAACTGATGAAGAAGAGCTAAATACAGACGCAAGACTAACCATAGCAATAACTGAGGAAGGCAAAATCTGCGCAATGCAAAAGGGCGGAACAGCAGAGCTAAGCGAAGACGACATAAACAGCATGGTTGAGATCGCTGTTGAAAAAGTGAAAGAATTGAGGAAATACCTATGAAGTACACAAAATACGAAGAGGCAAGGATTATCGGCGCAAGGGCGCTGCAGATAAGCATGGGAGCCCCAATAATCCTTAAGCTGAAAGAAGAAGAATTCGAATCCTTACACTACAGCCCCATAGAGATAGCAAAACGGGAATTCAAAGAAGGGATTATCCCGATAACAATCAAGCGGCCCCTACCAGAAAGAGTTATCAAAGACGAACAACCCGAGGCTAAGAAAGAAGAATAATTTCTTCAAATTTCTTTTTTTCTTCTAATCCGAAAAAAAATGTTGGAATACCCCTTGATTGAGAAGGCTTGGAAAAAAGGCACTAAAAGCGTTGATGTCGTTTACCCCAACAAATATTTTGGCGGAGTTTATTCCTTAGGCTTGCTTATCCTGTACAACCTCATTAACGGCTTGGATGGATGGATTTGCAACAGGGTCTTTTTAGATAAGGGAAAAATCACTTCTAAACTAATAGGATTTACCTTACAATACGAACCAGACTACTATAACCTTATCAAGATACTAAAAAAAAATAATATCCCCCTTGACAAAGATAAGAGGGAGCAAATAATTTTCGCTGGAGGCCCATGCATAAATGCAAATCAGCACACATTATCTGGCCTTATCGATTTTTTTGTGATAGGGGAAAGCGAAGAGGTTACACCAAAAATTTTGAAAGCTTACGAAGAGGTTAGTGGTGAAAAAAAAGCGTTCCTGCAAGAAATCAGCAAACTAGTTGGAGTTTTTGTTCCAGGCATATCAACCCAGATAACCACCGCTTTCATCGAAGACATAGACCAAGCACCATACCCGCTTTATCAGCCCCTGCCAGAAACCATTGACAAAACATTTGTTTTCGGCGAAGCATTCATTCTCGAGATTGAGCGGGGATGCCCGTTCAACTGCAAATTCTGCCTGCTGCCCACATTCTACACAAAAGTCAGGTTTAGGAGCTTGGAAAAAATAAAAGAAATCATTGATGCAGGCATAAAACTTAACAAGAGGAAAAAGGTTGTTATTTATTCAGCATCTTTCAGCCACCCAAAACGCAAAGAAATCCTAAAATACCTAATCAGCAAAGGGATGCATTTTTCTGTTCCATCACTAAAAGCAGAATTGATCGATGAGGAATTATTAAATCTAATAAAGATGGGTGGGCAGAGAAGCTTAACAGTCGCGCCAGAGTCAAACCAGCGGTTAAGAATTGAGTTAGGAAAAAACCTCACAGACCAGCAAATATTTGCCTTCTTAAAAAACGCAAAAAAAGCGGGCTTTGAAGAGGTAAAAACCTATTTTATGGTTGCTTTGCCGGGCGAAACAAAAAAAGATTTGGACGAAACAGTCGAGCTCATAAAAAACTGCAAAAGCTTTTTCCAAAAAATTTACGTTTCAATAAACCCCTTAACCCCTAAACCCAGGTCAGTGTTCTCCGAATACAAATTTGACAAAAAAACTGCAAAG
>JACQSW010000032.1 GCA_016211095.1 Candidatus Woesearchaeota archaeon
ATTTGTCGTGTCTAACGGTGCTGCAAAATATATATTCAAACATATACAACAGATTTAAAAAAAGATTAAAGAGATTAAGTTTAAAAGAATAAGGGTGTCGGAATTCATCTACAAACTAAAGTTTGTAGTTTTCTTCCGAAAAGAAGTATAATAACTGACTTTCCAAGATGAAAAAGAAGAATGTTGTTGTAATTTTGGGGGATCCCCGATTGCCTGATCCTGTAAAAAAAGATGGAAAGTTCAATCCGGAAGACCTAGAAACGATAAATATACTTAAATGGGCATTGGGGATGTTCAATAATTATGAGTTTACATATTTAGATAACCATGTTACCCTTTTAAAAGATTTAGAAGGGTTATCAAGGAAGAGAAAGTCTGGAAAAATTTTTGTTGATTACGTTCTGAACTTTTGTGACGAAGGCTTTCGCAACAATCCTTTAAGAGAAAAAGACATTCCCAAATACCTGGAAAAGTATGGCTTGCCTTATACTGGGGCCGGTCCCGGATGCTTAAGCTTGTGCTACGACAAGGCAGCTGTAAAAAAAATTGCGTCGAAGCAAGAAATTCCTGTTGCTAGCGGCATCTCTGTAACTGGGAATCTCGCGGCTGCTTCAAAATTTAACTTCCCCTTATTTGTCAAGCCCAATTATGGAGACGGAAGCTTCGCTATCAATAATAATAGCGTGGTAAACAATTATTCAGGCTTATTAAAACAAGTTGAATGGGTGAAAGAAAAATTAGCCCAGGCAAAGCACAAAGAAGTGGTTTTGGTTGAAGAATACCTTCCTGGCTATGAATTAACTGTGGCAATAATTGGAAACCACCCAAAAATTGAAGCTAGAATAATACAAGAGGATTTTGACGTCTTGACTGAAGGGCAAAAAATCATCGGATATGACACAAAATGGGACCCCCACTCAGAAGGGTGGAAAAAACTTATTTCAATCAACCCAAAAATAGCCAAAAGTTTACAACAAGCGATCATAAACTATTCAGTGCGCTTATTTAAAATTTTAGAATGCAGAGATTACGCAAGATTCGATTGGAGGCTTGACAAAGAAGGAAAACCAAAGCTAATAGATGTAAACCCGAACTGCGGTTGGTGCCATGACAGCCACCTAGTAAAAGCGTTCTCTTTAGAAAGCAAAGAAAGCTTAGAAAGAAACTACGCAGCCATATTGGAGAAAATCCTGCATGCTGCTGAAAAGAGAATAGGATCAGATTCTAACCCTGTAGAAGTTGCGCGCTCTGTCAAAATTTTCTTGCAACAACACCAAAAGCAAAAAATTTAGCTCTTCGCGCCACTTTCTAAGGCAAGTTTTATAAATAAAAACTTATTTTCCTTATCTTTCTATGGGGGATAATTACGAAAAGTACGCTACTGCCGCAGATGGGGTGAAGGCGGTTGCTTTCACAACAGCGATAGCGTATGATTACGGCTTCTGGCAATTTATTTGGGGAATGAGTGCGATGAAGGGTTTTTTTGCCGCATATTTTAACTCTGCAAAACCATCCACCCTTTACAGCAAAATTTTAAGCGTAGGCAAATTCAGTTTTGCCACTTTCAGCTTAGCAGCATCAGCGGGTTCAGCCATTACTGGCGATGCAAATAACGCAAAAGTTTTCGGCGCGCTGTCGGTAGCTTTTTACAGCGATTTAGCTGGCGAATTTTTTAGAAAGAAATCTTCAACAAAAACTAGTGGATTGAAGCAAATTTTAGGCAAAAAAGATTCTCAAAAAGATTTGGAGGGCATATTAACTGATGATCAAAGCTAAAAAAATAATAAAAAGCATGGTCCTTGCTGCGATTGCTGCCCCGTTACTTTATATCGGCGCTAAAAACCTCTATATGTTAGGTGAATATTTTTATCGTAAGCCTTCCCAAGTACAAAACATGCTCCTCGACTACTTCCAAGATAAAACAAAACTAAAAGATTATGAGCTTACTCAGCAAGACGAAATCCTAAATTACCTTACCGCGACACAAAAATTTGAGGAGTACCTCACATTTGGGGAAAAAAAGAAGTTAACCGAGCTTGAGGGCAAGACAAAAAAAGAAAAACGCATTTTTGAAGACCGCTTAGAGCAGTTAATAGAATGTGATTTAAGCTTGATGATGGGTAAGAAAGTTAACTTGATTACGCAGTTGCAGAGGACTAACAGCCTGCTTCTGATGAGCAAAAGAAATGGGCGTGGCTTCACAAACTTTTCTTCATTCCCCGCCTTAAACCCTTTCATGTACCGTTACCTCTCTGATTACGAAAAATTAGCAGTTGAAAACCTCGCTGAAGGATTAGGTGAAAAAGCAAAGAAGATAGATGTGGACGCAGATTATACTTCCTATCTATCTGAGCTTTATAAACAAAATTTTGAGAATCCCTCCGAAAAAACCAGCGAAGCAATCACCCAATACTCCCTTGAAGTATTAACGGTGAAGTTTGGCTTAACAAAAGAAGAAATTAAGGAGAACAAAAAAAATTATGCTGCTTACGTCGCACAAATCGGGGGGCTAACAATAAACAGCCCATTAATACAATTAATAAATATCGGCGACCAGCTTGGAACTCTGCACACCGCAGTAGCAGTTTA